>JAYWHF010000433.1:0-2972 GCA_043777855.1 Gammaproteobacteria bacterium
TTGGAGTTCGCGTGGCTACAGTCAACCATAATGTTGGGTGCAACCTTTGCCTTGGTAAGATCTTGCTCGCACTGTGCAACACTCACTGAATCATAGTTGGGTTTGCCATTGCCGCCGCGCAGAACCACATGGCCATAAGCGTTGCCGCGTGTGTGAATAATGGCCACTTGCCCTTCTGTATTGATGCCGAGAAAACGATGTGGTTTAGAGACTGACTGAAGCGCATTAATGGCCACGGTTAGGCCTCCATCCGTGCCATTTTTAAACCCCACCGCGGACGATAAGCCGCTGGCCATTTCGCGATGAGTTTGAGATTCGGTAGTTCGTGCGCCTATTGCCGACCAGCTGATCAGGTCGTGCAAGTACTGAGGTGAAATGGGATCAAGTGCTTCTGTAGCGGCGGGCAAACCCATTTCGGCGATATCAAGTAACAGCTTGCGGCCGATATGCAAGCCTTCTTGAATCTTGAACGAATCATTGAGGTAGGGATCGTTAACTAAACCTTTCCAGCCCACGGTGGTGCGGGGCTTTTCAAAGTAAACGCGCATAACGATGTAGATAGAATCGCTAACCTCGTCAGCGAGTTTTTTTAAGCGTTGGGCGTAGTCCTTTGCGGCCTCAACGTCGTGAATAGAGCAGGGGCCGATTACGACAAAAATACGATGGTCTTTGCGTTCAAGAATATTACGAATTGTGGCCCGGCCTTCGGTTACCATCGCGCGGGCCTTGGCGCTTAATGGCAAGGCTGATTTCAGTTTTGCGGGTGATATTAATAGCTCTTGAGATACCACGTTGAGGTCGTCCACTTGGTTTTTGTCGTTGTTTGGGTTGGTCATCATATTCTTCCGTCATTTTAATCGGTTAGGAGTATATTCTACTTAATAATGTTCAAATTTGTAGGTATATTTACCCTGTTTTATCTGGAAATCAATAAATTTCTTCCTTTTAAGTGTAATGGTAATCTCGATGCCACTAAAAAAGTTCGATTAGTTCACATTTAGTGTCAACCAATTGCGTCTAAGTGCGTTATAACTATCGACTGCCTGGTACTCGCAGGGTTACATCTAGCAATATCTGAATGATCGGTGCTGTGAATCACAACCATTTACGTGCTGTTTAAAACACAAACAACGCTGTTTTTTTGGAAGCTGAGTATGTCTAAGGTCGTTAAATTGTCGGTGGTCACCGATCTTAGTAAAGAGCCGGCGACACTCGATCACTTTTTAGCACAGGTGGAGCAACGAGCCTATCGCACGGCGTTGTTGTCTACGCGCAAATCGGCTGATGCGTTGGATATCGTCCAAGAAAGTATGTTGAAGCTCGTACAACATTATCGAACGCGGACGGCTGAAGAATGGCCACTGCTATTTCAGCGAATATTGCAGCATTGCATTATGGATTGGCACCGCCAAATAGCGCGCAATCGAAAGTGGCTCTGGCAATCGCCGCATTTCGATGACGATCACGAAGAAGAAATGAACCTTATCGTTGACGAGCGTGAACAAGATCCTGTTGAACTGTTGGTCAGAGCGTCAGACATCAAAATTGTATTAAGTGCTCTGGAAAAGCTACCTATGCGGCAACGCCAAGCGTTTATTTTGCGCGCATGGGAAGGCTTTGACGTAAAGGCAACGGCGCAGATAATGGGTTGTAGCCAAGGCAGTGTAAAAACACATTATTTTCGCGGCCTACAGATATTGCGTGGCCTACTGTCTGAGCGGGATTGAGTAACTGAGCGGGATTAAGTAAAGGTTTGAGATGGATTAAGAGAAAATGGATTGGCTTAAACGAAGAGTAGCGTATGTAAGGTGTGGAGATTGATGATGAAAAATGAATTTGAAGTAAAAGATGATGATAAGTTTTCGCAAACGTTAGTGTACACCTTAGACAGAAGTGTTGCGCAGATTGACGATTTGAGTTTGCAGCGCTTAAAGAAAATACGAGCGCAGGCGTTGGCACAACCAGCGGTTGCAACATATTCACGGGCGAACTGGCGCTATTTTAGTATGGCCGCGAGTAGGGCCATGTTGTTCGCGGTTGCTTTGTTTTGGCAACAGTATAGCGCTCAACCGTTTACGGACGCGGATGCCGAATTTATTTCGCAAGACATTCCGCCGGTTGCACAAGAATTGGATGATTTGGATATGTTGATTGCGATGGATGATCTAGATGCGTAGTTGTTGTTGGAGCAGTCAACTTGCTGTCATTGGTTTTTTCATTGGCTCTATGGTTCTCAGTGTTTCTGTTTTCGCGAATGAATCGCCACCGTCGCAAGAGTTTTGGGAGTACATGGTGGATTTTGACGATGGCAGTGGCGAGGTGTTAGACCCCTTGGAGTACGAGCAACTGTCGGATATGAAGAAGGATCTTGAAAAAGATGAAGATGCAGGAGCGAAAGACAAAGATACCCTTGAAAAAGATGAGCATGATGAATCTGAAGAAAAGTTTGATAATCCTAACGTTAGGAATGTAGATATGACCTGTTATGCGAAAAATTACGCAAAAACCTGTTCGATGGTAAAAGGAGTCGATTTATGAAATCTATTCTAATTTTATTGGCTATGGTAACCTCGCTTGTAACGGCTACCTTGTGTTATGGCGATGGTGCTACTCCGGTTTGGAGTCAGCTGAGCGCGCAGCAAAAGCAAGTATTGACGGCATTTGATGGCAAATGGGATCAGCTACCTGAAACCCGTCGCCAACATTTACTGAACAAGGCGGATAAATTTCCGAGTTTAAAACCAGCACAACAGCAAAAAATGCTGAAGCGGTTTGAACAATGGAAGCAACTTTCACCTGAAGACAAAGCCGTATTGCGTAAGCGCTACGATAATTATAAAAATTTGTCGCCCGAACAGAAAGTAGAAGTGCGCAAGCGTGTGCAATGGTTCCAGAGTTTACCAGATGATCAGAAACTGGTTATGCGCGAGCGCTGGAAATCCATGAGCCCGGAAAGAAAAGAAAAAATGCGT
>JAYWHF010000434.1:0-8228 GCA_043777855.1 Gammaproteobacteria bacterium
CAGATTTGAACATGCTTGCAGCGGTTAAAAATTCCATCGCCATGCTGAATATCGAGCCTCAAGAAGCAATCTGCATGGCAAGCCTTTACCCGGCAACCATGATGGGCCTTTCCAAAAAATATGGCGTCATAAAGCCTGGGCATAATGCCAGTATGATTTTGATTGATGACCATTATGCGTTAATTCGCAGTTGGGTCGATGGTGTGGAAAACGCGCGCACATCAACAAACTTCTAAACATTCACCCCAGCACTCACCTCAGCGCTCACCTCAGAAGTTTTTTTAGTGCTCATTGGAGAGGTTATCTTCAAACGTTTTTTACGTTAGCGCCCTGACTGAGAGGCGACCATAGAAATAGTTTTCATCGGCACGGCCAATTTAGCCTCCTTGCCCATGATGTTCATTAAAATCAATGCACGCATATTGCCGCAGGGGTTGCAGTAAATGGCTTTCATTTGATTAAAACCACAACCATCCACATAAACTTCATCGCCTTTTTTGATTGCTTCGCGACTACCAGCTAAAAATGCCTGCATGACTGCGTTCGCTTTTATCTCCTCAATGAGGCGCTCAGAAACGCGAGCATAACTATCGCCAAATTTAACAAAATTTGCTACACCAAGTGTTGACATGACGGGTGCGAGAGACTGAGCTTCTGAATTTGCCTGTAAAAATAGATAGCGTGGAAACAGCGATTCACAGGCCACAGAATTTTTCCCGCCAAGCTGTCCTTTAATAACATTGATGGTCGGTCTAAAAACTGAAAAGCCCTGCCTTATTAAATTTTCTTCTGCGCGGGCGTCTTGTTTAGGTTTGCAGTAGATCAAGAACCAACTGTTCATCTCAATGTTCCTTGTAAGTGATTGTGAGATTTTTCAATGTTGGCGTGGAGACGGCCCATCCTTAGCCGAAGAAACTGTTGTTTCTTTCGCTTGTCCTTGCTCCAACCCGCTACAAGAACTAGGTTACGCGCATAGGTCGTTCGGGTATGTGCCGGAATACAAACTGAAGGTGTGACATATTCACGGATGGCGTCGACAATAAAATTATGAGCGACGAAATGTGATTGGCTAACCGCCGTGGACGCAAAGCTTCCGGTACAATGAGCGCCAAAATATCATTCTCAGGCCGTCAAGAATCAAAAAAAGACACTTTACTATGACTATAAAACACTCAGCACTCAGCGTTCTTTTAACGCTCCTTGTTTTACTCAGCAGTTGTCAGCATCTACCGCCCCAAAAAACCGATTCGGAAACCACGGCTCAAACGGCTGAACCCAGCAAGGCGCAACCCTCAGTAGAAACGCACATTAGCAGCCCTGACGCGCCGCCCGTTTATACCGATCTATGGCAACGAATTCGCGCGGGTTATGGGTTGCCAGCACTTAGCGATGCGCAAACAAAAAAACAACTGGATTGGTTTATTTCTTATCGCAAATATTTCATTGGTCTTATCCCTGAATGCCAGCCCTATTTACACTACGTGGTCACCGAATTGGCAGCCAACAACATCCCGCTGGAACTTGCGCTATTGCCTTTTATTGAAAGCTCTTACAACCCGAGCGCTAGATCTCCAGGGCGCCTTAGCAATGTTGGGATGTGGCAAATTGCGCCTATAACAGGTAAAACCTTTGGTTTATCGCAGAATAAGTGGTACGACGGGCGAAAGGATGTGGTTGCCTCTACAGATGCAGCGGTTCGCCTTTTAAATAAAATGTATGCGCGTTTTGATAACGATTGGTTAGTTGCTATTGCGGCTTATAATGCAGGCGACGGCACCGTCCAACGGGCCATAAACGCCAACAAGCGTGCGCATAAGCCAACGGATTTTTGGTCGTTGCCGCTACCAACATCTACACAGAACTACGTGCGAAAATTAGTGGCCTTATCAAAAATAATCCTACACCCAGAAGATTATGCCTTCACGCTTCCCAGCATTCCAAATGAACCTTATTTTGTGACACTTGCCGTCAGTAAACAAATTGATTTGGCGCAACTTGCGAAGTCTAGCGATATCAGTGCGCAAGAATTGAAAAAATTAAACGCGGGATTGAATGGATGGTTAACGCATCCAACAACACCCTATTTGTTGCTCGCACCAAAAGCAAAAGCTGAATTGATCGACAGCGCTCTCGGCGCATTACCTACTCTTGCACGCGAAAAGTTACACGATCATTTCATTGAGCAAAGCGACGATCCATCCAACAAAACGTATAAAGTTGTAAAGGGAGACACGCTGTCAAAAATCGCGAAGAATTTTGGTGTTAGTATTCAAAGCATCGCCACTGAAAATAACATCAATAAACATCAGTTAAAAATCGGACAAGTTTTGAAAATTCAAACAATGGAGTAATCGTTTCGCGAAACTTTTACGAGTGCAGGCTAGTAATTTTTTTGGAACAGTCATAGCCACACGAATTAGAACTGGCTTGCTTAGGCAGGGGGGCAACGGAAACAAATACCGTTATGCATATTGCGCCCAGCCAGTAAAAGCGTTTATCGATGTTACTTGAATATCTCTGCCCCGTTATTTAATACTAACTGTTTTCATTTTGTCGCCGATGTTAATGCCGTCGACAACCTCCATGCCTTTGATGACCTGACCAAATACTGTGTAGCTGCGGTCCAGGCTTGGTTGAGGCTCAAAACAAATATAGAACTGGCTGCCAGCGCTGTCCGGATCGCTCGAACGCGCCATGGCGAGTGTTCCGCGCACATGGGGTTTATCGCTGAATTCGGCGGGGACATTGTAGCCTGGCCCGCCAGTCCCGTTGCCGCTAGGGTCACCGCCCTGTGCCATAAAACCGGGGATAACACGATGGAAAGTAAGGCCGTTATAGAAGCCTTTGCGCGCGAGGGTGATGAAATTTTTCACATGTTTGGGGGCGATATCCGGAAAAAATTCTATTTCAATCTTGCCGCCATTTTCCATAGTAATAGTGGCTTTAGGGCTGTTGACTATGGGGCTAACTTTTTTTGCAGTGCTGCTCGCCGTTTGGCTGATGGCGGTATGAGAAAGCATAAACATTGGAGCAATTAGTAGTAGTAGTGCAAGGAACTGTTTTTTCATGGAAGTTCTCCGAGGTCAGTAAATAAAAGCAAATTATAAGGTGTAGGCGGTTAAGGTTATTACATAATTTTTATGAGCTCCTTCACATCATTGACATGCCGCCGACTAATGGTTGGGCGGTATTTGGTATTGGCAAGACGCACGACAAATTGTCCTTGAGACGTTCTCTCTATGGCCTCAATGTGATTCGCTGAGACTAACGCATTGCGATGTACGCGAATAAATCGCGAGCCAAATTCTTCTTCTAATTCCTTTAAAGTTTCGTCCAATAAATTTTCACCGTTACAATGGTGCAGGGTGACATACTTATGATCAGCGACAAAATAACGCACATCGTCGAGGGGAATTAACTCAATGCCACGCCGAGTTTTGGCGCTAATGTGATTGCGCGAATTGCTTTTGTTGGGCTGTTTCTGAACGAGCGCACGTTGAACTTTGTTGAGTTTTTGTGCCTTGTTGAGCGCTTCTTGCAATTGGTCAATTTTAATGGGTTTTAACAAATAGCCAATGGCTGTTGTGCTAAAGGCATCTAATGCATATTGATCGAACGCCGTGCAGAAGATGATGGCAGGTGGGCAATCTAGCGCGCTCACCTCATGCGCAAGAGTGAGGCCGTCCTTTCCCGGCATACGAATATCAAGCAGCACTATATCTGGGTCGTGCTCGTTGATGGCGGCGAGCGCTGCTTCTGCATTGTCGGCTTCGGCTATGACGTTGTGATCGTCAAGCTTTTCAATCATTCGTACCAAGCGTTCGCGGGCGAGGGATTCATCATCAACAATTAAAATTTCCATGTGACCTTCTTTGGGTGAGGTTGATTTTAAGCGCGGCGTTCAATCATTCAATACAATCAATTACAAAACTAACTCAGGGTGTGAGTGGACAAAAGATATAGGTGGTAAATAGGCCGTGTTCTTCACTCGAGGATAGCCGCGCCGCTGTGCCGTAGTGAACATGCAATCTGTTGCGAATATTATCAAGGGCCATGTGATTGTGGCGTGCGGAGCCTTGCTGCCTGCCATCGCTCACCGTAGTATTTGTGAGTATTTTTTTTGTGAGAGGATACGGGTTGGCGATGGCAATCATCAATTGATTTTTGGCTTGCGATATCTTAATACTGATATTGCCTCCTTTTTCAAGCGGTTCGATGCCGTGAAAAATCGCGTTTTCAATGAGGGGTTGCAGCATCAAGCTCGGTATCTTTAAACCGTCATTGAGTTTTGCAACCTGCCAATGAATTGTTAGGCGCTTTCCCAAGCGCAACTGCTCAATTTCCAAGTAGCGGCGACACAGCAAAATTTCGTTTTCTAGGGGAATCAGAGCGGGTTCGGCAAGGCTTGCGCGAAATAATTCGGCAAGATCCTCTACCACGCGTTCCGCCATGTCTGGATCAGAACCTATAAGGCTGGCGATGCTATTCATGCTGTTGAAGAGAAAGTGCGGGCGAATTCGCGACTGCAAAGCTTGAATTCGTGCCTCCAGTTCGGCTTGTTGTTGGTTACGTAATTGTTGTTGTAGATAAAGATAGCGCAAGGAAATTCCCGCCAAAATAGCGGCAGTGATAAGGTTGCTGATGAGTTTCCAAACGTCGAGTTGTAACTGGTAATTGCCCAACGGGACCGGTGCCGAAAAAGCTTCGAGCATAACTTGACCGATTATCGAAAAAATCAGTGTTATCACTAACACAGTACCGTAGGACACCAATCCGGCTTTTAGCGGCGGCCAGCGATTTAGCCACGGGCCAAGGCGACAAATTAACATCGCGCTCGCCAGACTTATCCACTGAATTTGCACCGAATAAAGCCCCAGTAGATCCCAATTTAAGTGTGGCAAGCGAGAGTTGTTTAGCGTTAGCAGCACAGCAATAAGTTCCGCCGCTAAGACTAGCAACAATATCGCTTGGGGGTTACAGAGGTTGGGTAGAAACTCTCCGTGATCATTTTTGAAGTTAGTAATTGCCAAGCGCAATGAACTCCTGCCTTTGGTTAAACCCGGATGGTTAAATATGGCTATAATGCCGCACTTTTCATTATCATTCTGTGGAACTTCTCTATGAGCCAAAACGATCAGCCGCTTAAGCCGTGGGGCGGCCGCTTCTCAGAAGCTACTGATGCCTTCGTCGAGCGCTTTACTGCCTCTGTTGGGTTTGATTATCGTCTTTACCATCACGATATTAACGGCTCGATTGCGCACGCCACTATGCTTGCTGCGGCAGGCGTGCTGACGGCGGCCGAACGGGATCAGATTATTGTTGGCTTGGAGCACATTCGTTCTGAAATTGTAGCTGGAAAATTTACATGGTCCATTAGCCTTGAAGATGTGCATATGAACATCGAGGCGGAACTCACTCAACGTATCGGTATCACCGGCAAGAAGCTTCACACAGGGCGTTCGCGCAATGATCAAGTTGCCACCGACATTCGTCTGTATTTGCGCGACGAAGTCGATGTGATCGCCAAGGAGCTTACGCGTTTGCAGCAGGGTTTACTGTTTCTGGCCGAGCGCGAAGCGGAAACCATTATGCCGGGTTTTACCCATCTACAAACGGCGCAGCCGGTTACCTTCGGGCATCATTTACTCGCATGGTTTGAAATGTTGCAGCGCGACTACGGCCGCTTAATGGATTGTCGCAAACGCATGAATCAGTCGCCTCTGGGTTCGGCGGCTTTGGCGGGCACAACTTATCCCATCGACCGAGCTTATACGGCGCAATTGTTAGGCTTTGATGCGCCAACCGAAAATTCACTCGATTCCGTGAGCGATCGTGATTTCGCCATTGAGTTTTGCGCCTTCGCCAGTGTGCTTATGATGCACTTATCCCGTGCCAGCGAAGAGTTGGTGCTCTGGACATCGTCTCAGTTTAGTTTCATCGAATTGCCCGACCGTTTTTGTACAGGCTCGTCGATCATGCCGCAAAAGAAAAACCCCGATGTTCCTGAATTGGTGCGCGGTAAAACGGGCCGTGTCTATGGCCATTTAATGGCCTTGCTCACGCTAATGAAATCGCAACCCTTAGCTTACAACAAAGACAATCAAGAAGATAAAGAGCCAGTATTTGATGCTATTGATACAGTGAAAGACTGTTTGCGGGCCTTCGCCGACATGGTGCCAGCCATTCAACCGCGCAAAGACAAGATGTATGAGGCCGCTAAACGTGGTTTTTCTACGGCAACCGATTTGGCAGACTATCTTGTGCGTCGCGGCCTACCCTTTCGCGATGCACATGAAGTCGTTGGAAAATCAGTGGCTTACGGTGTGCAAACAGAAAAAGATTTATCAGAAATGTCCTTGGCAGAGTTGCAGGTTTTTTCCAGTGTTATTGCGCAAGATGTATTCGCAGTTTTGACGCTAGAGGGTTCTGTGGCGGCGCGTAATCATATTGGCGGCACGGCGCCTGCTCAAGTAAAGGCCGCGGTCGAGCGAGCTAAAAAAAGTTTGGCGGCGCGCGAGAAATTGGTTTGATTCCAGCGAGAAAGAATTATGTACGATCATTTTGAAGCGCTCATTTTTGATATGGATGGCACTTTGGTTGATAGCGGTCAGTTGCACGAACTAGCCTGGATTGCGATGCTGGAACACTATGGCATGCCTATTGATCGCCCGTTAATGCGGTCACTGGCAGGCGTTCCCACGAAAGGCACCATTGACATTCTGCTAGAGAAGTTTGGCGGCAAGGTTGATGCGCCCCTCAGCGAAATGAACGCCTTAAAAGAACAATACGTTCATGACAATATGCATCGCTTTATTAAACCAACCGGGCTGAAAGACATTGCCGAGCACTACTATGGTAAAAAGCCTATGGCCGTTGGCACCGGGGCCCAAACCGCTGAAGCGCACACGATTCTCAAACTCTGCGGCTTGGATACTTTTATGAATGCCATTGTTGGCGCGGACCAAGTAAAAAATCCAAAGCCCGCACCGGATACTTTTTTGCATTGCGCCAATTTGTTGGGCGCGAGTGCGAAAAACTGCGTTGTATTTGAGGATTCAGTCTTAGGGTTGCAAGCGGCGGCGAGCGCAGGAATGGTCGGTATTGATGTGCTAGAAATTCACGGCGTTAAAAACAATTATTTTTTATAGCAGATTTTTAGATTTCAGGAGAGTTGCTAAGTGTTACGCCTAGGCTTAGTGGTAGAAGGTTGTTTAGCCTGCCCGACGAGGGTAGATAGGCGGATGTGCGGATAGGTGAGCAAGGCTAGCAATTTCAATCGATCGCGTCTCAATGTCATGGGTTTTGGTCCAAGCGCCTTTTCTGGGCGTAAACATGTTTTAACGGCGAGTTGAATGTTAGTGATACTTGTCGGTAAAGCCTGAGTTAGTCGCCGAAAGTCAACTATGCTTAATAGCCTAGGCGAAATGTGCTCGGTGCTGGGCGGGCCAGAGTTGGCCGATACAACCAAGGTTTCAACTAAGAATACCCAAGGTTTCACTAAGATTTCTGTAAGGCACATCTGACTGCTTGGCGCGAAGGAAGATAGTTATAATAAGCTAGCCTTCGCGAAAAGATTTCAAGAGAGAAGATAATAATGAAAGCCAATTTTCTCAATATTCACGATCTGGTGTTTTTACTAACATCGCTTGAGTGCATATTGCTGGCGATACTGCTGAAAGTGTTGCCATCTAAACGCAGCCAACCGCGCAACATATTGGCCTTGTTCCTAACCTTAGTTGCGTTTGATTTGGTCACTACGGTTGCCGTTTGGAATGGCGAATTAGAATCGGCCGCGATTAATCAAACCCCGATTCTTGTCGCCATCATGATTTTTTGCCTGTTGCTTGAAGGGCCGGCATTGTATTTTTATTTGCGGTCATTGTCAGAAAAGATGATTGTCCGGCATTGGAAAAACCTAATTCATTTTTTTCCGGCGCTCTTGGCAGTGCTTATCATTTTCATTTTTGATTTAAATAGCTACGATTGGAAGCCGGCAAACGTCGTTAACGGAAATGCGCAGTATGCAGTGGCATTGCTCTGGGCAATGATTAAGCTGGTACCTGTTTTTTATGTTGTGGCCTGTGTTTATGTGGAATATAAACTCCGTGAAACTTTGAAGCAGGTGTATTCAAATATTTCAACTGTAGATTTGAAGTTGGCTGACGTTGTCTTGTTTGGCTATTGTATGCATTGGTTATGGTCACTGATATCCTATTTTCTTGAGGGCT
>JAYWHF010000435.1:0-2969 GCA_043777855.1 Gammaproteobacteria bacterium
GGTGTAACGCAGGAGTAATTACCGAGAAGTTAGAGTGAGCGACTCGTCTAGATCTTTGCACATACCCATTACCCTGCTATTATCTATACACAAAATACACATATATATGAACTATATGTATAGATGAGGCAATCAGTGAATCAAACCCATGCCATTCAACGGCTTAACCAGTTCGACCGAAAGGGGCGTTATGTCTTTAGCACGCAAGACATATCCAAACTCTTTCCCGAGGATACGAAGCGCGCCTTACAAGCCGGCATTCATCGGTTAGTTGGGCAAGGTATTTTGCTGCGTGCGAGCAAGGGGGTGTTTATCTATGCCTTGTCACAACATCAGCACAATTACCCGCTGGAATGGATTGCCAAAACCATGCGCAGAGGCGAATACAGCTACCTTAGCTTGGAGTCGGCTTTATCCGAATATGGGGTAATCTCCCAAATTCCTATGGATCGCATTACCGTGATGACGACTGGGCGGAAAGGCGAATACACAACACCCTTTGGCACGATTGAGTTCACTCATACCCAGAGAATGCCAGCGGATATTGTGAATAATACCGTCTTGGTTGGGCGGCCTTTGCGCATGGCAACTCAACAAGCCGCCTATCGCGACCTGAAGCGTGTGGGCAGAAATATCCATTTAGTTGATGAGGCATCCACCCATGAAAATTGATTCCGCAAATTTTAACCAACTTGTCGATAGAGCATTACAGGCTGGACAAACCCTTCACATGCGGCCAGTAATTGAAAAAGCATTGCTGCATTACGATATTCTGTTTTGCCTTGACCAAGCAGGGCTGCTCGATGAATTAGTCTTTCAAGGCGGCACTTCACTGCGGCTTTGTTATGGTGGTAACCGTTTCAGTGAGGATTTGAATTTTGCGGGCGGAGTAGATTTTTCTGCATCCAAATTAGCAAAAATGAAGGATTGCATTGAAGCCTACATTGGCGGGCGCTACGGCCTTGAGGTCACGGTAAAAGAGCCCGCATTGCTAAAAGAAGACCCAAAATACGCTGAGTTACGCATTAATAAGTGGCAGATCGCTATTGTGACCGCGCCAGAACGCAAAGACATGCCCAAGCAAAAAATTAAAATCGAAGTGGCCAATATTCCCGCCTATACCAAGGAGCCATTACCGCTCACTCAACACTATGACTTTTTGCCAGATGGCTATGACGACATGCTAGTGTTAACCGAAACCATGGATGAAATTTTGGCAGACAAGCTGGTTGCACTATCCGCAAACCAACGTTACGTACGTTACCGCGATCTATGGGATTTGCCTTGGCTGATTCAGCAGGGCGCAAAACTGAATGCGGAGTTGGTTCAGAAAAAAGTGAATGATTACAAAATCCCCGAGTTCAATACTTTATTGAGCGCAAGAATAGAGTCACTGCCGAACATTATTAACAATGGAACATTGAGTGCGGAAATGCGCCGGTTTTTGCCGACCGATGCCTTTAACCGAACGCTGGGAACAGATAAATTTAAAGTGTACGTGACCAATAGCTTGACCAAGCTGCATGTTCAGCTTGCTCATGCGCTATCGGGCGATACAACTGACTTTGTAGACGAGTTTCGGATGTAGCCCTTTCACCTGACCTGAGATATGACGATATCGTGGGCACGACTGTAGGGATACAGGAGGTACCCCCACGCCGCGTCTGGAACTAGCGGCTGTAGAGTAACGCAGGAGCAGTTACCGAGGAATTTGTGTATTTGCTTTTTAGAAAGACTCCGCCAACGCGGAGTGATTGTTATTTTGAAAAATCGGCGAAAATTACAAATGGTGGAGCCGATAAAACCAAAACATAACGTGAAATTTCGACAAAAAATCTGGAAGTAATTAATGCATGAGTTGCATTCCTTTTCTTGTTTTTGAAAACTCAACTAGAAAGGTATTTATTTCTTCAGGTAATTTATTTTCCGAATTTATATTTAAAATTGTGATCACTTCTCGATTATAGCCATCTGAAGAAATGCCATCACTTGTTAATAACACTGCACTGCAATGCGTTATCGCGTCCTCGAAAATAATTTGTTCCTTCCATTCGCCGGAACCAATCACCGTTACATCTATAATTAATAAATTTAGTTCATTTTTTGGCAGCTGCTTTGCCTTCTCCAGAAGCTTATCCTTTGCACCGTAGTCAGGAATATGTAAATAAGCACAACCAAATGTACCATTAAGTACATCTCCAGAGGATCGTACAGAGATAGGAGTTTGTACGTGCTGTAGCGCTACTTGTGTTTCATCTTCATTATGGGCAACAGTAAAAAAAATAGCAGCATCCTCAAATTCACCTTCTGACGGGCATGACTTAAGCCACTTAACGATTCTGTTATATTGTGAATCATCTACATGTTTCTTTAAAATTAAAATGCCCTTTCTTTGGGGGTCTATCAATGAAGCCAAGTTAGCCAGATCTTCACCACGATTTTCCAACTTTTCTTGAATAGTTGCCGATATTTTTCTCGTTATTTCAACGTAAACCCAAGGATCATTGGCACAAAGTTTAAATTTACAGTCAGCTTTACTTTCACCCCTTCCATTTTTAGGTTCAAGTTCAACAATACAATTACAACGAACTAAATCAGAAGCGATTGAAACCTCAAAATCAACATTTTGATTTCGCAAGCCACCCTGTAATTTTTTCTTTATGTCGTTAAACCCATCGAGATTCATTAATTGCTGAATATCTTCCCACAGAAAAACAAGCTTTTCTATATATACTATGCCTCCATATAACCTATCTCCGCCAAGCGCCTGAATAATTTCTTTGTCTTTTAAAAACTGAACAACGCATTCTGCCTCCACCCAACGCTTTCCAAATAAATTAATTAATCCGTTGAAAGCAACTAATGCCCGAGGATAATATTTTATTGCAAGCTGATCTCTGCTGATTTTTTTTAGATCCTCGTTTGTGTACATAATCTATTTTAGATCCTATTTTTTTTTGAAAACACAT
>JAYWHF010000436.1:0-2967 GCA_043777855.1 Gammaproteobacteria bacterium
CGGCGGACAAAGGTACCGCCACTTTCTCAGATGTGGCTAATAGTATTTCCGCTGAGTACAAACACTGGTTAGGGGACGCATTTGCTTCAGGCGGCAGTCAAGGCTACGATCACAAAGGCATGGGTATTACGGCGCGTGGTGCATGGATTTCTGTTATGCGCCATTTCAAAGAAAGAGATATGAATATTCAGGAGCAAGATTTTTCGGTCGTTGGTATTGGCGACATGGCGGGCGATGTATTTGGCAACGGCATGCTGCTTTCGCAACATATTTGTTTAGTGGCGGCGTTTAATCACGCCCATATATTTATTGACCCCGCACCTGATGCGGCGATAAGTTTTGTTGAACGGCAGCGTCTATTTAGCACACCTAAAACAGGTTGGGGCGATTACGATGGCGCGCTTATTAGCGCTGGTGGCGGAGTTTTTAATCGCGATCAAAAAGTAATTCTGATTACCCCAGAAATGAAGCGGTGCTTTGACATCAGTGAAGACTCGCTAACACCTGCCGAACTTATGAATCGCTTGCTAAAAGCGCCGGTAGATTTATTGTGGAATGGCGGTATTGGTACTTATGTAAAATCAAGCAGCGAGACCCATGCGGATGTTGGCGATAAAGCGAATGATAGTGTGCGAATTAACGGGAATCAACTGCGCTGCAAGGTGTTTGGTGAAGGTAGCAATCTGGGAATGACACAGCGCGGTCGCGTGGAATATTGTTTAGCTGGCGGCGCTTGCAATACGGATTTTATTGACAATGCCGGTGGTGTGGATTGCAGTGATCATGAAGTTAACGTAAAAATTTTACTCAATGAAATTGTTAGCAGTGGTGATTTAACGGCAAAACAACGCAACAAATTACTAGCGGAAATGACCGATAATGTAGCCCAACTAGTGTTAAAAAATACCTATCGACAAACGCAAGCTATTAGCGTTGCTGAAAAGGAATCCTTTTCGCGCAGTGCAGAATATCGCCGCTTTATGTCGAACTTAGAAAGTAAAAAGCGTTTGAGTCGTCGATTAGAATTTTTGCCGGCCGACGATGCACTTCTAGAACGACAAACTCACGGCATGGGCCTTGCTCGTCCTGAGCTGGCCATACTTATATCCTACGCTAAGGCTGCCCTGAAGGAAGATTTAGCGGTGGATGCTATTGCTGATGATGACTATATGGCCACTGCTATTGAAGGCGCCTTTCCGCAAAAAATTGCACAGCTATATCCGCAGCCACTTTACAGCCATAGGCTGCGCCGTGAAATTGTTGCTACCCAAGTAGCTAACGATATGGTTAACAATATGGGTATTAGTTTTTCGCAACGATTAATTGAATCCACGGGTGCTAAAGCGGGCGATGTTGCTAAAGCTTATGTGGTTGCTCGAGATATTTACAAAATGGAAGATTTTATTCAAGCGTTGCAACATCTTGATTATAAAATCTCTGCGAGTTTACAACTTGAATTGATGATTGGAATCGCTCGTCGAGTGCGTCGTGCAACTCGTTGGTTTTTGCGTAATCGTCGTAGCAATATTGTTCCAGCGAATGAAGTCGCCTTTTTCTCTCCCGCTGTCTCTGAAATTACAGCGCAGTTACCGAATATACTCAAAGGAGATTCACGTGAATCGTGGGCTGCTAGCGCTGACTATTTACGCAAACAAGGCGTGCCGGAACCATTGGTTTTGCAAGCGACAGAAACATCGTATTTGTACTCAGGGTTGAGTGTGGCGGAAGCGGCACGACGCAGCGGAAAAGCGCTTGAGATGGTAACTAAAATGTATTTTTCATTGGGTGAATATTTAAGTTTGCCGTGGTTTGCGGCGCAAATTTCTGATTTGCACGTGGAAACGTTTTGGCAGGCGATGGCGCGCGAAACTTATATGGATGACTTGGAATCACAGTTGCGAGCGCTAACCATTTCCTTGATATCGTCGGTGAGCGATGTTGATTCAATCGAGAGTGTTATTCAGCAATGGAGTGTGCAGCAAACTTTACTGATTCAACGCTGGAAGCTTATGGTTAACGAGCTGCAAGCCACTACTGGAACTGACTTTGCCGTATTTTCAGTCGCACTGCGCGATTTGCTGGATTTGGCCCAAGCCACCCAACACAGTGAACAGTGAGATTTTGTTGTGGTCAGTTACTCAGTCACTCAGTCAGTCAGTCATGCATTTATTCAGGTGGTGTATCGTGCGTTCAATTCTAGTGCAGCTGCGCATCGGCGCCGATGAATTCCAGCGTTTGTATGAGGGTACCGCAACGGAGGTTGCCGCGCGCAGCGTAGATGGGCGGCGCGTTCGTTTTCCAGCAAATATTCTGCGCCCCTTTGTCACCCATGCTGGGATCGTCGGGACCTTTCGAATTCAATTTGACAATGACAACCGCTTTCAATATGTCGAAAAAATCGACTAAGTTGCCTAAATCCAGTATTCTGCGCGCGTTATTTTTCCGGGTAGCGCTTTCTTCGAACGGCGCTCGATAGAATTTTTTTTGATGCAAGCCACCTTCTTCAGGCCAGCCTTATGTACGCATTCCTTCGCGATTGTTTGTTTAAATTAGATGCTGAAACCTCGCATGATTTTAGTTTGGGCCTTTTGAGTGCGGCGGAACGTTGCAAATTACTGGGCTTATTTTTTTCGGATGTGCCGCCTAGCCCAGTTGAAGTCATGGGTATAACGTTTCCTAATCCCGTAGGTTTGGCGGCTGGGCTTGATAAGAATGGCGATTATTTTAATGCGCTAGGGACTATGGGTTTTGGTTTTGTCGAAATTGGTACGGTTACTCCAAAACCGCAATCTGGTAATCCGCAACCACGCTTATTTCGCATCCCTGACGCCCGCGCTTTTATCAACCGCATGGGCTTTAATAACAAAGGCCTAGATCACCTTATCGATCAAGTTAAACAGCGGCGTTTTCACGGTGTGTTGGGCATTAACATCGGCAAAAATGCAACTACGCCGGTCGAGCACGCGG
>JAYWHF010000437.1:0-8218 GCA_043777855.1 Gammaproteobacteria bacterium
TTTTTTGATTTATGGTTTCGGTTTTTTTTCGTTTATAATCTCGGCCACACTTCACCTCAGATTTTATTGTTTATGTTAATCGACTCTCACTGCCACCTCGATCGTATTAATCTTGACCGTTACAACGGTAGCCTAACGGAAGCTATTGCGGCCACTAATGCGCGCGGCATTCAGCAAATGCTCTGCATTAGTGTCAGTCTTGATAACGTGCAAACTGTTATTGATATTGCGCAGGCTCATCCATCAGTGGTGGCATCAGTGGGTGTGCATCCCTGTGATGTCAAAGAAGGCACTGCAACAGAACGGCAGTTAATCGAGTGGGCTGCACAACCCAAAGTGGTTGCTCTTGGTGAAACGGGTTTGGACTATCACTACGAAACTGAGAGCAAAACTTTGCAGCATGAAAGTTTTGCGTTGCATTTGCAGGTTGGTAAGAAAATCGGTTTGCCCGTGGTGGTCCACACCCGCGAGGCGCGGGCTGATACGCTGGCGTTAATTAAGGAATACGGCAGTCTCGATCATGGCGGCGTTTTACATTGCTTCACTGAAGATTGGGCAATGGCAAAAACAGCATTAGATTTTAATTATTATGTTTCAATTTCAGGCATAGTCACTTTTAAAAATGCCGAACAAATTCGCGAGGTGGTGCGCAATATGCCACTTGATCGATTATTGGTTGAAACTGACTCTCCCTATCTTGCACCCATTCCTTATCGCGGCAAGCCAAATGAGCCAAAATATGTGCTCGAAGTGGCGCAGTTTGTGGCAGATGTGCGCGGCATTCCGCTGCTAGAACTTGCAGAAAAAACCACTGAAAACTTCTACCGTTTGTTTAGCAAAGCAAAACAGTATTTGCCAGCGTGATCCTAAGCGGCGCCCTTAAAATACGGTGCCTCTAAAATATGGCGCCCTCCAAAATATGACCTTAGAAAATATGACCCTAAAAAATAGAGAGAACACACATGAATGCACAACAAATTAACATTATGCTCGAATTACAAAACAGCATGAACAGTAAAGTTAACGCGCAGTGGCAACAGCAGGGCTACGAATGGTATCGCGCCATTTGGGTGGAGTGCGCGGAGTTAATGGATCACTATGGTTGGAAGTGGTGGAAAAAACAATCGCCGGATACCGAACAAGTCGCACTTGAACTCATTGATATTTGGCATTTTGGGTTGAGTATTTTGTTGCAAAGTGGAAAATCTTTTTCAGAGATTACCGCCTTAATACAGTCTGATTTGGTGATTAAAACGGACGTTAGCGACTTTCGTGTGGATCTGGAAAAATTTGTTGCGGCAACTTTGGGAGATCATGAATTTAACGTCGTCTTATTTGGCCGTTTGATGGCTGGTATTAACATGAGCTTCGAGCAGTTGTATCGCGGCTATGTTGGAAAGAATGTGCTAAATTTTTTCCGTCAGGATAACGGCTACAAAGACGGCTCTTATCGTAAGCACTGGCACGATGGGCGCGAAGACAACGAGCACCTTGTGGAAGCGGTGCAAAGTTTAGACGCTAATAAAGAAGAATTTAAAGATGAGTTATATCTGGCGCTAAAAAATCGCTATTCAATGATCTAATACTTTCCTTTGAAATTCAGCTCTAGTAGTTTGTAGCCCGATGTCTTGGAACGATCATCGGGCGGTAAACAAAGGCGGTAAGTGCAGGCTATAAATTTTTACGTTATATCGCTTTCACTCACGCCATTTAAATCCATCAATACTTTAACTTGATGTTGCAGGCGTAGCACTTGGCTTTCAAGTGTTTCTATTTTTTGTTCCAGTAGAGGAATGTTTTCATTTTCTACAGCGCCGCTGCTTTTTGTGGAATTCGTCATGGCCGCAATTGCGTTTAGGTCAGGCTTACCGCAAAGCAAATGCATATAGCGGTCTTCGCGCTGCCCAGTCATGCGCGGAATGTGAACGACATGGGGCGTGGTTTTTGCACACAATTGTTCCATTTTTTCTTCTAAGCCCTGCAGATTTACAAAATCAAACATTCGTTGTGTGCGGGTTAATAATTCTGAGAGTGTTTGCGGGCCGCGCAATAGCATCACGGTCAGTAGTGCTTGAGTTGCTTTGTCTACGCTTAGCACCCTTGTAATGCGTTGGCCATAACGCGCAGCGCGAGAGCCGTAGTCTACTTCAACCCATTTAAGATCTTGCATGGCACTGAGGCATCGTTGTATTTCGCCGGGGTCATAATTGCTAGTAGGTTCACGGCTGGTCTTTTGATTGCAGGCCAATACCAGACTGTTTAATGTCAATGGATACGCATCCGGTGTTGTCAATTGTTTTTCCATAAGCGCGCCCAGAATGCGGGCTTGTAGAGCGGATAACATAGGTTCTAGTTCTGGCGTGTTATCTTCCTGTGGTTCTGTGTTGTGTGAATTCATGTGTTCTAACTCCAAAGAGGTTTTCTATTCGTTCGTAAATTTTTCAAACGCAGTGATTACAATTTCTTCATCTTCATCAGATAATTCTGCTAAATCCATGATGCACGGTTCATTAACGCCGAGGTTATTTTCAATGTCTTCGATGGCGAGTTTGGCTGTTGTGGCCTGCAAAAAATAATCGTGGATTACTTGCTGGAGTGCTTGCGAATCCCCCGCGGCGCTTTTAAGTGCAGCAACTGTCTGAAAGCTTAGCCACTCAATAAATTCGGCGAGTTTTTCGGGCGATGGATCAACAAGGGCGTTGTAATGCATAGGTTGCTCCGAACAAAGGTGTGTTACTCGATGCGCTGGTTGCGAAGCGGCGCGCCGGTGAGTTTCCGCAAGGTTACAGTACTTATGGGTATTCTAAAACAGCTTCCTTTGATTCTGATCTTTGCAGTTGATATTAACGGTAGACTATGAATAATAGCTCGATTTACCTACTATTTTTTTGGAGTTTTTTATGTCATTAATTTTAGTGCGCAAGAACATAGCATTGCCTATCGCGGTATCGGCATTTCTCGTGAGTATTTCATTCGCGGCGTTCGCGTTATCGTTGAGCGATCTTACCAATCAAGATGCCAGCGCAGGCCTAAAGGCTGCTTTGGAGAAGGGCTCGGCCGCCGCGGTCGCGAAGCTTGGCGTGGAGGGTGGTTTCGCAAATAATGAAAGAGTTAGAATTAAGTTACCCGCAAAGCTCGATAAGATGCGAGCAGTTCTTCAAATGACAGGGCAGGCCAATAAGTTAGATGAGTTAGAGGCTTCCATGAACCGCGCCGCTGAAGCGGCAGTGCCGTTAGCGAAGCCCTTGTTGGTTAACGCTGTTAAATCTATGACAGTTGCGGATGCTAAAAATATTCTTACCGGCGGCGAAACATCTGTTACCGATTTCTTCCGGCAAAAGACCGCAGAATCTTTGGGCGTAAAGTTTTTGCCATTGGTAAAAAATGTAACCGATCAAGCTAAGTTGGCAAAAAAATTCAATTCGGTAATGGCACAAGCACAGCAAGTTGGTGTCGGTTTGGATCAAGAGCCAACGGTAGAGAGTTATGTAACGAAACGCGCCACGGATGGTTTGTACTTAATGATTGCCGAAGAAGAAAAAGCTATTCGTAAAGACCCGATAGCAGCCGGCAGTAAAATTATCAGCAAGGTTTTTGGTGCATTGAAATAAGCTATTTTTTCGGTTTTGTGGAGTGAGCGTTTGCCTTTAGTTGTTTTGCTGAATTTTCGACTAAAGGTAAGTTCATCAAAACCCAAAAATCCCTCGGGGCGGGAGTTTCGAATATGAGTTCTTTGCCAGTTTTTGGGCTGATAATTTTCAATGTTAACGCATGTAAACCCATGCGCTCACCGTGGATTCCATAGCGCTGATCGCCTACCACTGGGTAGCCAAGCCAAGCCAGATGCGCCCTTATTTGGTGTTGTCGCCCTGTTTCTAATTTCACCTTCAGCAGGCTTCGATTACCGCTGGTGCGTTCGGTTTTAAAATGCGTGACAGCCGGCTTGGCCTGCGGGTGTATGCCTACGTGCATGCGATACTCCACTTCATCAAGACGCAGTGGTTGATCAATGGTTCCTTCGGGCGGGTTTGGGCAGCCGGTTACAATGGCTAAGTAGATCTTCTCCGCTTGCTCCCATTTCAGCATCACCGCTTCGCGTATTTCGCGTGAAGTTGCAAATAGCAGAACGCCTGAGGTATCGCGATCAATTCGGTTAACCGGCCACAGCTTTACGTCCCGAGAGCGGCGCGATAGCTGCGTGCGTAGAATGGCCAATGCATGTCGCTGGGTTTCTTTTGTGGTGCCTACCGAAAGTAATCCGGCAGGTTTGTTGATGGCAATTAAATCGCGATCGGAATACAAAATTTCTAATTGTGATGGTGAGCTATTTTGAATGACCGCCGTTGCGCTGACTTTAATAGAGTCGCCCTCGTTGACCGGGTAATCGTGTTGGGTAACTGTCACGCCATTAACGCTGACACAGCCTGTTTGTAAGCGTTGTTTGATTTTAATACGCGCCCATTGCTGCAGTTGCGCGGTGAGGAACTTCAACAGAGTCGTGGCGTCTTTGACATCTAGTTTTTCTGACATAGGACTTCCCCGTAAATTTAAACACGTGATCTGTTAATGTTGCGGTGCCTAGTTTAGCAAGATCCGGGTCGAATAGATTATCGCAGCGCTTTATAGTCTGCATGGTGCAACAGCTTTTAGAGTATCTCATCAGTATGTTGTTTGCTGGCGAGGTTTTTGAGAACTTGTCGCTTCTAGGCAACACTCAAAAATGTACTGTATATTGTAGAAACTGAACTATGAAAGAACAAGAAAGTATTGATTACGAGCGAATCGCCGCTGCAATTAGTTACCTCAATGAAAATGCTAAGCATCAGCCTTCTTTGGCTGAAGTTGCTGATGCGGTTCACTTAAGCCCCTCTCATTTTCAGCGATTATTTGTGGAGTGGTCAGGTGTTAGCCCGAAGAAATTCTTACAGTACTTAAACATTGAGCACGCCAAAAAATTATTGAAATGCGAACAGGCAACATTACTTGAAGCAACTTATGAAATTGGGCTTTCGAGTACGAGCCGGTTGCACGATTTATTTATTAGCATTGAAGGAATGACTCCCGGCGAGTTCAAAAATGGCGGCGAAGGATTAGCGATAAACTATTCATTTGCGTCAAGCCCCTTTGGTAAATTGATAGCGGCGTCTACGGTAAAAGGAATTTGTTATGTTGCCTTTGATAACGATGAAGGCCGCGCCCTAATTAATCTAACAGCTCATTTTCCGCATGCAAAATTCCGCCTACAAACTGATAAGCTTCAGCAAAATGCATTACGTATTTTTAATCAGGAGTGGCGCTCTTTGGATGCTATTAAGTTGCATTTAAAAGGGACTCAATTCCAATTAAAAGTGTGGGCGAGTTTATTAAAAATTCCATTCGGAAATTTAACAACCTACGGCAGTATTGCGGAGGATTTAGATAATCCTAAGGCCGCTCGCGCTGTAGGCACCGCAATCGGCAATAACCCTGTCGCGTTTCTAATCCCTTGCCACAGAGTGATTCAAGCGAATGGCAGTTTTGGTGGCTATATGTGGGGAACCACGAGAAAGTCGGCCATAATTGCATGGGAATCGTCGGCGCTATGTAGGGAAAAAAATTAGCGTTTTCAAGTTTCTCGTCAAGGCTTTGTGTGGTTTTTCTATTTTTTTTTCGCCCGTATTGGCCGCGATGGCGTAACAGGTTTAATGTCATTCGGTCTCGAGGATTTGACCCTAAACAGAATTCTTTCAGGGTCGTCAACCATAATGGTGGCACCGAGTTTGAAACAGCCACCTCCGGTGAGAGGCGTTGCTTCATTTTTTAAGCGAAAAATTTGACTATGAGTTAATTGCACAAAAGTACCGTTGCGGCTGAAATCTTTTAGCACAAATTTTCCGTCATGAAACTCAATAGCGCAGTGGTGACGTGACGCAAATTCACCGGTTACAGACAGCCCCGCAGCGGATGGTCCAGTTGCGGACGGCCCAGTTGCGGAAAGCGCTGCAACGGACGGCCCAGTGGCCGACAGCCCCGCGTCAGATATGTCGCGTCCTATAGGGTAGGGTGTTTGTTCCGGTGAAATAATGATAGGCAGGTTGTTGTAATACAGCTCGAGGACGGCATTATCGGGGTTTGGGTAAGGGTCTAAGTTCATTGAGGTAGAGTCTAGCATTACGGTCTCCAACAAGAGGGTTGTTTAGCTGATACTTTTTTGCAGATTGCCCAACAAATTACCCAACAGATTACCCAACAGATTACCAAGATGCATCACATTTTCAGCCCCCCGAGGCGTTGCTAGCGGCTTAGCGTGTCGCATTCTGCGATGGAACCTTTCTCAAGGCCGAGCTTGAAAGACGCTGCTCGTTGTTGAGAAGTGCCATGAGTAAAACGTTCAGGTCTGATAGCGCCTGTGGCTTGTTGTTGTAAGCGGTCGTCCCCGACGGCAGCGGCGGCTGTTAAGGCCTCTTCGATGTCTCCGATTTCAACAATGCCTCTTTCACTATCTGCAAAATGAGCCCATATCCCGGCGAAACAGTCTGCTTGCAACTCGAGCTTGACTGAGAGCGCATTGACGATGGCAGTCGATTTATTTTCTTGTGCTGCCCTTACTTGTTGAGAAATACCCAATAAGTTTTGCACGTGGTGCCCCACTTCATGTGCAATAACATAGGCTTGTGCAAAATCGCCAGGCGCACCCATCTTGTTTTTCATTTCTTGATAAAACGCCAAATCAATGTACAACTTGTTATCGCCGGGACAATAAAAGGGGCCCATCGCTGATTGGGCCATGCCACAGGCTGAATTCACTCTGTTTTTGAACAGTACCAGAATTGGCTCTTCGTAGACCTTACCTGATTTTTGAAATAGAGCCTTCCAGGTGTCTTCGGTATCTGCCAACACAACGGATACAAAATCCACCAGCTCGGCATCTTGCGGATTCGTTTTTTCTGAGGTTTGTTGTGGCGCACCGCCGCTTAGTTGCATGACATCAATGCCAAGAAAGCGCGCACCGATATACCCTAGGCCGCCCACAATCAGGATGATCCGTCCTATTTTGGTGCGCAGTAAGAAGGGTATAAATCGCAGTAATAAAGCGCCGCCGCCCGCGCTCGCTGCCATAGAGTTATTGCGTTGATCGTCGACATTTTCGCTACGCCGCCCGCCTTTCCAGTCCATATTTTCTGCTCAATTGAGGTAAGTGAATGTAGTCTAGCGGGTGTAATGCTGAGGTCGCGGGAGTAGTGTAAGTTTGATCTTGGTTTAAGGCAATCATGGAACGTAATGTTTTCAAATTGCTTGTTCCTACTAAATAGAGCGCTAGCATTAAATGTAGAACGCAATCATTAAATGTGCTAATTTCGGCCCGCAATTCGTTGTGAATATAATAGCCGTAATGAAAGTTCGCGCCGCTCAACGGGGCAATCGAATCAATGGAGCGAATGAATGGAACGCATCAAATTTTATCAAGGATCAAACCGATAATTTTTTTTGCTAAGCGTTTTAAAAAGTAAGTCGTTAAAATTGTTTTACCTGTGCGTTAATTTTTGATAACCCCAAAAGGGCCCGTTGGGTTCCTTAAATTTTGTGAGAAAAAAATGAGCTTATTAGACAATGTAATGAATGCGCTTGGCGAAAATGCAATGAGTGGACATGGAGAGCAGTTAGCCAGTCATCTTGGTGGTGGTGGGCTGGAGATGATAATCAGTAAATTACAAGAAGGTGGTTTGGGTAATATTATTCAAAGTTGGGTTGGAACAGGTGCAAACTTGCCGATTGGTGCTGATCAATTGCACTCTGTTTTAGGTGCCGACCATGTCGCCATGTTGAGTTCTGCTTTAGGAATTAATGGTTCGCAGCTGGCTTCGGTGTTGCCAGGGTTGATCAATCATTTGACGCCGGATGGAAAATTACCAGAAGGCGGTATTGGCGATTTGGTATCAAGCGCCATTAGCTCTGGTGCGCTAAAAAATATTATTGGTGGTTTTTTGCGGTAGTAAATTTTTACTCGCAAAAACAAATTTTTCCCTAATTTTTTGTTTTTGCGAGTTGATCAATTAACCTAACGGCTAGTTAATTATCGTCTATCTCGTCGACATCGATTTGCCCGCTTATGCGGCGCGTCACGTGCGACCAACACATACCCAAGGTTAGCAGTACGGCCAATAAAATTTCAATCACCCATGACATGGCAGATATATTGGTTAGGCTTAACAGCCCCCAATAAATTAATAGCCATATC
>JAYWHF010000438.1:0-2959 GCA_043777855.1 Gammaproteobacteria bacterium
ATGCGAGCCAAAGCTACAAGGTCAGACTGGAAAGAAACATTTGTCACTTTTGATTCTCCACTTTTTTCAGGGTTGCAAGCTGCTATAAAAACAGTGCAAGTAACTATCATTAGCCATTTGATTATTTTCACAATATTTACTCGCAGCTAAATCCGATTTCTTAAACGACGGTTTTCACTATCCTGCCTATTTCGATCACTACCTTGTGGCGAATTCGATGACAATACACCTGGATCGGTACCCAGCCATACAACCACTCGTTTCAGCGTAGAGAATTGATCGTACTGATTCGCTAATCCTGTCATTTCAAAAATACCATTATCAGAATCAGGGATACCTGTGGTTATATCCTGCTGTCCTGGATTAAAGTTGTAACGATCTTCGGCGTGAAGCGTAAGAGAAAGCTCGAATCGTGGCTTTGAAACTTGGCCACCAACAACAACTGCGGAGCCACTTAGCCAAATAGTGTGCCCACCAATTGCCTTTTGCCAATTTTCTGTTGCCGGGTAGGGGAAATTGGCAGATGAACCACAGGAAATCGCTGAACCACGCACCATAAAATTTTTTAAATTTTTATTATTTTGATAACAAGCAATAACGCCACATTGAATATCCAGAATGGCATTTTTTAATGTTGTTTTTCCACTTTGATCATTTTCAATATACCGCTCATAGTTAAAATTTCGTTGTACACCTTTGCCGATTAAAAAATGCCGATAAGCCGCTAGCGCGTCCGTAAGATCTGACCTAAAAGCCTCGCCTGCTTCAAGCATTGCTTTCCATTTTGCCAGTTTCAAATAATCTTCAGTGGTGGCAAAGCGTTTACCCAAACTTAAAAAACCGTTGTCATGGGTTATTTTTGGCCGTTGTGGTGGGCTTATCTGATAGCTTGCTGTTGAACTATAACTCGACACATTGCCGGGCTCGTTACTGAACCGTGATGTAGACGCTTGTTTTGGAATTTCTTCCGCACTTCTTGAGCGGCCAATACGAGAAGCTTCTCTATCGGCGGGAGCGTTGATTAGGGTTTCCATTGTTGCGATCAGCCATGGCACTTACTCTTATTTGATTATTTTTCTAGCCCCCATATTGCGCAGCTTACAATATAAATAGAGCCTACCATAGTTGATTAGTTAAAAAGCACTCCGATCCATTTTCGTTTAAAAGATCCTTTGTTTAATGTATAGAAAAATGTTTTGCATTCATGGCCTACCGGCTAAATGACTGCAAGCTTAAGCTAAGTTGGCGGCAGGGGTTTGTCAATTAATTTTAGTGGTGGATTAAAACCAAAAAACCCAATGGAGTTTTATCTTCATTGGGTTTTTTGGTAGACAAATAACAAGATCCCATCTTTCTTTTGGTTAATTAAAAAGCACTCCGACCCCTTTGCTTGCAAAAGAATGGAAGGACTAATTAGTGATCAATAACACGAATAGTTGGATCAGTAACTTTGCCATTGGCACGAATACCATAACGATACAGCAATTCTCTTAAAGGACTCGCTATTGAATTTCTTTCTTTACGAGCGCGTTCGAAAATGTCTTTGGGTATTTGAATTATTACTATTCCATTTTCAGACTGATACTCAGTCTTTTCAAAGGGTGCAGCTTGATCTTTCAAGAAGATCTCAAATTTATCGGGTCCTGCAAAAACAATTTTTTGACCCGGACGAACCGTTACAGTTTCTACACTTGCTTGGGGAGAATCTTTTTTATCGATGAACAACCCAACAATGGCGGTATCAGTTCCCGAAAGAACGGCACCCTTTTGAGGTTTGCAATCTTGGCTTGCGCAGCCACCCGACACCAACAACACGACTGAAAACAGAAACAATTTTACGTAACGCATGAAAACCTCCTAGTGGATTAAAAATTTAAATTAATGTTACAAACATCCTGAAAACGCCTTTCCTTCAATTGTGCAAAGTAAGGATCAGCAAGGATTAATTTTTCCGAATAGTCTCCCTCCAGCAATTTTTGTAAATAATTACACGTTGCCTTATCATCCTTTTCTTTGACAGAAATTCTTAAGTGAACATAATACGACACTGTATTTTTTTCGTCTAACCCATCGGCGATAGTCATCATTTTTTTTGCTTGGATAATTTCGCCGAAGTGAGTATTTGCCATTGCCATAAATTGATAATTAGAAATGCCACCCGGGTTTGATTTTAATTCAACTTCAGCTTGTGATTTTACCTCTCTAAAATAGTGATTTGCCACAGCACTTTGGCCTGGAGAGAAATTATATGCATCAGCAATATTAGCCAAAAACTCTACATCATTTGGCTGAATATGTAAGGCATATTGATACATTTTTATAGCTTTCTCGAAGTCCCCAGAGAAGTAATACATAGAGCCTGCATTTAGAAATGCATTTCCTTCAGGTTCTATCTTTGTGGCCATTTCAAACATCTGAGCAGATTTTTTAAATTCTCCTTTATACAAATAAGCTGCACCTATATTGTTTATTGCAGGTATGTTATTCGGGGTTAAATTTAGTACGCTGTTATAATTTTTAATTGCCTCATCATAGCGACCTTTGCGGATGAGAAAAAAACCATACCCTTGATATCCCACCAAACTTTTAGGTGATTTCTTAATGGCATCAATATAAATGACCTCCGCAGTCGCTTCATTCTGCATCCGATCATAAGTGGCTGCCAACGCAATCGCTGCTGCCACGTTATCGGGCTCCTTCTCTCTAGACTTTTCTAAATACTTAATAGCCTCAGCATATCTACCAGTTGCCTTGTAAAGCGCCCCTATTGACGCATATGCTTTTGCTGAACTTTCATTTTGTGCAATGGCATTTAAACAATAGACTTCAGCTTTTTCAATCCAATCAGCTGATTTTGTTAATTCATACTTTAATCGATAGGTTTCACATAATCCGGAATTTGCCATCATGAAATTATTATCATGAACTAACGCTTGGCTAAAATGCTGAATAGCAATGT
>JAYWHF010000439.1:0-8179 GCA_043777855.1 Gammaproteobacteria bacterium
GATCGGGGCAGATGATACTCAGGGGCGCCGGTTGCATATTAAGCTGGGCCATTAATGGTGTGGTGTACACCGCCGGTTTGTTGGTGGCGATACCCCACACAATATTGTTTGTGACTAGTTTTCCAATAAGATTATTGATTCCTGGAAAGGGCTTTGAAAAAACGGCTATGTGCGCGGTGTAGAGCTCCAGTAACCGTAACCGCAATGCCGGAAAGTCTGCATGCGATTCTTCGATGCCAAATGCCAACTTCACCAGTGCTCGTGCGCCGTTCGAAACGCAAGCGCGAATTTCATTATCGGGTAGTGTCGCCCGATTATTTTCAACTAAGAGTTGATTGACCACGGCGATAAAATCGGGTGCAGTATCAAGCAAGGTGCCGTCGAGATCAAACATGACAGCGCGAATTTTTTTTGTATTTAGCATTGTAACTCCCGGAATTTGTACGGAACGGATTCCGGCATTAACCGACTTTCTTTGCATGCAATAAATAATTCACACTCACATTATTCTCATTCAGTTTGTAATGCTGCGTGATAGGGTTGTAAGTCATACCACTGATATGTTGTAGTTCTAATCCGGCGGCGCGTAACCATTGTGCTAGTTCGGAAGGGCGAATAAATTTGCCGTAATCATGAGTGCCTTTTGGTAAAAGTTTGAGTAAGTACTCTGCACCTAAAATAGCAAATAAATAAGCTTTTACGTTGCGGTTAATCGTTGAAAAATAAACATCGCCACCAGGTTTTACTAGGATGGCACAGGCTTGCACTACCGAGCCTGGGTCAGGTACGTGTTCTAACATTTCCATGCAGGTGACTATGTCAAACTCACCACGGCATCGCTCAGCTTTTTCTTCGGCGGTTGCTTTTTCGTAGTCTAGCGTTATGTTCATTTCTAAGGCATGTAAGCGAGCCACCGCTAGAGGTGCTTCGCCCATATCTATGCCCGTAACCTGAGCGCCGCGTTGTGCTAAAGATTCGGCGAGAATGCCGCCGCCGCAGCCTACGTCGATAATCTTGCGTTGAGCAACAGGTGAGCGCACATCAATGTAGTTTGCGCGCAGGGGATTAATGTCGTGCAGCGGTTTGAACTCGCTGTTTCTATCCCACCAGCGACTAGCAAGGGCTTCAAATTTTGCAATTTCGGCGTTGTCGACGTTGTCCATTGTAAGATCTCTCGATTTGACGGGGGAAGTTTCGCATGCAGCAGCGATGCAGTATAGCGCAGCGGTCAAATGAAAGCTTTGAGGATTTTTGATGCCGTGTTGAAGCATTCAGGAATTTTTTAGGCGGTGTTTGTTTTGTCTAACACGCTCTTCCTTGAACGCTGTTATTGGGTAGGCCGAGCCTGATTAAAAGCTCAATTAAAAGCTCATAAAAATCCGATTAAAAATGCATGATAAGCGCAGCGTACGGGCCGGTTAAGTCAATATCTGCGGTTAAATCATTGTCATCAATTGCTAAGTTCATGGAGCGATATCCAGCTTCTAAGCCGATATCAAGAGCTGAGTCAAAGAGGTAGCTAATTTTAGCGGTGTAGTCAATGAGCTCGCTGTCTTGGTAGCTGATGAAATTACCTTCCACGCCAACAGACAAACCGCTAAAGGGTAAATCAAATTGTGCTTTTAAATAGAGCATTGGTAAGGTTTCATCAACTTTCACCTCTTCGGATTTAGTTGTTGTTGATGCGCGAACATAGCCGCTGAATTTACGTGCGGTTAAACCAAAGTCTAGGTTAATCCAATTGTCGAGAAGCTCGTAATAAAGTGTTGCGTCTGTGTGGCTTAAATCGAAATCTGAAGTTACTTTGTCGGAGCCATTAAAGTTTGTACCGTCAATCGTAAAGTTTTTTGTGATGGTTGCGGTTTGCTTACTGCTAATGTTGGTCTGTTGCAAACGGATGTTGGGTAACACAGGAACGGGGTGTTCAAGTGCAACATAATAAAAGGTATTGGACTGGTCTTTTAGGCCAAGTTCTTTCAAGGTGATATTGGGTTCACCCGCATTACCACCGTAGCCTCCGTTCCATGTGCCTGCGCCCGCATAAATACCCAGAATTGTGTCAGCCTGAGCAAGTGATGCAAGAAAAAAAGGGATAGAGACCAGTGCAACCTTTGAAGCAAGTTTCAATTTATTCATGAGAAGTAGTTCCGTATGGCTATTGTGAATTCCATCAGTTTGCGATGGGGTGGGTGCAGTTTAACGCTTATGATGCTCATGGCGACTATTATGTTTTTTCAGGCGACAGTTTTTTGTTTCAGCCGCTCAACAAATGCGCTGGCGGCGTTATTGAGGCTGCGTTGACTATGATAAATGTAACCAAGTGATCGGCTAATCGGCGGGCAGTTTACATCAAGGATTTTTAGTTGATTGTCTATAATGCTTTCCGGTAAAACTCCCCACCCAAGGCCAATACTCAACATCATTTTTATGGTGTCGAGATGGTTCGTTACCATGTTGATATTGAGTGACTGACCTTGTTGATCGAAGAGTTCTTTTATCAAGCGAGTCGTGTAAGTGTTAGTGTCCGGCATTATCACTTGATATGGACTTAAATCGTTTAGTTGAATGTGGGTAAGTTGGGCAAGCGGATGGCTGGGTGCTGCGACAAAGAGAAGTTTGTCACGCCAAACGATGTTGCTGTTGATGCGCGAATCTTGCTCGAGCGCGAGCGTAATAAACGCGATATCAAATCGCCCTTGAAGTATTTCATGGTAGGCGTGTTCTGAATCCAAAAAGTGAAGGTCCAGCTTTACATCGGGATATAACGTGGAAAATTCGCGCAAATACGGAGGGAGGTAATGCAGGCCCAAGTGGTGGCTGGTTGCAATGCGCAGGTTTCCGGTCACATCGCCCTTTAGGTCCGCAATCTCGCGCTTTGCCGCGGCTACGTCATTTAATATGTTTTTGGCTTTTTTTAGGAGCAGATTGCCAGCCTGAGTAAGCACAACTTGCCTGCCAACCCGATCAAAGAGCTTTGCATTTATCAGATCTTCTAACAAGGCGATACGCTTGCTAATTGCGGGCTGCGTGAGATGTAAGCGCTCACCCGCTGCTGAAAAGGAACCCGTTTCGGCAATGGCAACAAAAGCCAATAGATGTTGCGTGTCCATTTGTTTCTCTCGTGTTATGCATCAATGTCATCTAGCGGTTTTCACTCTATCATTCCATTTGGGAATGTAAACAATAAAAAAGATGAATTTGTTTTATGGTTTATAAGCTCATACACTGGCTCCACCACAATCGGTGAGAACGAAACATCTCAAGTAGGAGTTATTTTATGACGGTATCAGCAGATAAGAGAACGCTATATGACAAGCTTTGGGACGCACACTTGGTACTTCAGCGCGATGACGGCTCGGCACTTATTTACATAGATCGTCACATCATTCACGAAGTCACGTCACCGCAAGCTTTTGACGGTTTGCGGATGGCGGGTCGGAAACCCTGGCGCGCTGATTCTATTCTCGCCACGCCTGACCACAATGTGCCAACGACACAAAGGGAGCGTGCCCACGGCGTGCAGGGTATCGCAGATCCGGTGTCTTTAATTCAGGTGCAGACCTTGGATGACAACTGTGATGAGTTTGGAATTGTGGAATACAAGATCAACGATTCTCGCCAAGGCATAGTGCATGTAATAGGCCCGGAGACGGGCGCGTGTCTCCCTGGAATGACGGTTGTGTGTGGTGATTCGCATACCGCGACTAATGGAGCTTTAGGTGCATTGGCTCATGGCATTGGCACCAGTGAAGTTGAGCATGTGATGGCAACGCAGTGTTTGGTCGCCAAAAAAATGAATAATATGCTCATCAATGTTGATGGAACGCTGGGTGCGGGTGTGACACCCAAGGATGTAGTTCTTGCCATCATTGCCAAAATTGGTACCGCCGGCGGGAATGGTTATGCGGTGGAGTTTGCTGGCGAGGTATTTCGTAGCATGAGCATGGAAGGCCGCATGACGGTTTGTAATATGGCTATCGAAGCTGGTGCTCGGGCTGGCATGGTGGCGGTGGATCAAATTACTCTCGATTACGTGAAGGGCAGAACCTATGCACCCAAGGGCGAGCTGTGGGAAAGAGCCGTTGCGAATTGGCGTGAATATACCAGCGACCATGGTGCTCATTTTGATGCGATAGTGGAATTGAATGGCGCGGATATCAAACCGCAAGTGAGCTGGGGAACGTCGCCCGAGATGGTCGTTTCTATTGAAGATAAAGTTCCTAACCCGGCCCAAGAACCCGACCCTGTTAAGCGCGAAGGTATGCTGCGAGCACTGCAATACATGGGGTTGAAGGCGGATCAGCCGATTACATCAATCTATCTGGATCGCGTATTTATCGGCTCTTGTACAAATTCGCGAATCGAGGATATCCGTGCAGCGGCAGCTGTGGTTAAAGGGCATACCAAAGCCGCCTCAGTAAAAGAGGCGATTGTAGTTCCTGGCTCTGGTGCAGTAAAAGCGCAAGCTGAGGCTGAAGGTTTGCACCATATTTTTATTGCTGCCGGCTTGGAATGGCGCGAGCCTGGTTGCTCAATGTGTCTGGCAATGAATGCCGATAAATTAGGCGTAGGTGAGCATTGTGCGTCTACTTCAAATCGCAATTTTGAAGGTCGCCAGGGTTATGGCGGGCGTACACATTTAGTGAGCCCCGCCATGGCTGCTGCTGCCGCAATCGCTGGCCATTTTGTGGATGTTCGTAAATTCACACATAACTAATTGGGAGGGTGAAAAATGAAAAGCTTTACTGTGTTGCAAGGTGTGGTTGCACCTATGGATCGTGCGAATGTCGATACCGACATGATTATTCCTAAGCAATTTTTGAAATCAATAAAACGCACCGGTTTTGGGAAAAACTTGTTTGATGAATTGCGCTATTTGGATGAAGGAAAGCCTGATCAAGAATGCACTAATCGCCCTGTCAACGCGGAATTTCCGCTAAATTTTCCACGTTATATTGGGGCAAAAATTTTGTTAACGCGCGAAAATTTTGGTTGTGGTTCTAGTCGTGAACACGCGCCTTGGGCATTGGATGATTACGGTTTTCGTTGTGTTATAGCGCCAAGTTTTGCTGATATTTTCTATAACAATAGTTTTAAAAATGGGTTGTTGCCGATTGTGTTGAGTGATACGGTAGTTGAGCAATTATTTAAAGAAATGTACGCGCTTGAGGGATGCCAGTTAACAATTGACTTGGCGAAGCAAGTCGTTAAAGCGCCGAGTGGCGAGACATTTTCCTTTATGATAGATGAGTTCCGCAAGCATTGTTTACTCAATGGTTTAGATGATATTAGCTTAACGTTAGAACATGCAAATGCGATTCGTATTTATGAAGCAAGTAAACGCGCTGAAGCTCCTTGGCTTTTTGAAGCACTGAAATAATTTTGTAATTGGAGAATCGTGTGGGTAAGCATATTTTAATTCTGGAAGGCGATGGCATCGGGCCGGAAATCGTCAAAGAAGCGCGCAAAGTATTGGATGTAGTCAATGCAAAATATCAACTAGGTTTAACCTTTGAAAACGAGTTGATGGGAGGTTGTGCTATTGACGTGCATGGTGTCCCTTTGGCAGATTCTACGCTTGAGCGTGCGCGCCAAGCCGATGCTATTTTGCTGGGTGCTGTGGGTGGGCCAAAGTGGGATAAAATGGATCGCGCAATTCGTCCAGAAAAAGGGTTGTTAAAAATTCGTTCGCAATTGGGTTTGTATGCGAATTTGCGTCCTGCGCTTTTGTATCCACAGCTTGTCGATGCCTCGTCTCTTAAGCCAGAAATTGTGTCCGGATTAGATATATTAATTGTGCGCGAACTCGCTGGCGGCATTTACTTTGGCGAGCCGCGTGGTATTCGTGTGTTAGAGAATGGTGAGCGCGAGGGTTACAACACGTATAAGTATTCCGAAAGCGAGATTATTCGCATCGGCCGTACAGCTTTTGAAATGGCGCGCAAGCGAAGCCGGAAAGTCTGTTCAGTTGATAAAGCCAATGTACTTGAGGCGACCATGTTGTGGCGTGAAGTCATGGATACCTTGCACAAGGAGTACCCCGACGTTGAGCTGTCACACATGTACGTAGATAACGCCGCTATGCAATTAGTGCGAGCACCTAAACAATTTGACGTGTTAGTCACGGGCAATATGTTTGGAGACATTTTGTCGGATGTGGCGGCCATGTTGACGGGTTCAATTGGTATGCTACCATCGGCGTCATTAGATAAAAATGGTCGAGGGATGTACGAACCTTGTCATGGTTCCGCTCCGGATATTGCTGGGCTTGGTATTGCCAATCCACTTGCGACTATTTTGTCGGTTTCGATGATGTTACGTTACTCATTGGCGTTGCCAGATGTGGCAGACGCGATTGAAACTGCGGTGGGTAAAGTGCTTGATCAAGGCTATCGCACCGCGGACGTTTACACAGAAGGCACAAAGAAAGTGACTACGTCGCAAATGGGTGACGCAGTTGTTGATGCCTTGAGTTGAGCCTGTTGATATAGGTGAATATCTGTCGATTCAACAAAAAAGTAGTTATCCAGTGCGGTGCCACGCTTAGTAAAAGAAATGTCAATAAAAATTGTGTTAAACGGAGAGTAGAAAAATGAAAGTAGGTTTTGTCGGTTGGCGCGGGATGGTCGGTTCTGTATTAATGGAACGCATGCAAGCAGAAAATGATTTTGCAGAAATTGAACCCGTTTTTTTTACGACCTCCAATATTGGCGGAGCAGCGCCCGCTGTTGCGAGTGGCATTACCACATTGAAAGATGCTTTTTCTATTGATGAATTAAAACGACTAGATGTGATTATTACCTGTCAAGGTGGCGACTATACCAATGAGGTTTTCTCAAGGTTGCGCTCCGCGGGTTGGGCAGGCTATTGGATTGATGCTGCATCGAGTCTGCGCATGAGTAAGGATGCCATTATTATTCTTGACCCTGTGAATAATGACGTGATTAAAAATGGTCTTGTTAAGGGCGTAAAAAACTTTATCGGTGGAAACTGTACCGTGAGTTTAATGCTAATGGGTTTGGGCGGTCTTTTTCACGCGGGCCTAGTCGAATGGGTCAGCTCCATGACATACCAAGCGGCATCTGGGGCCGGTGCGCAAAATATGCGAGAGCTTATATCGCAAATGGGTGCTTTGCATGCGTCAGTCGCTGCAAAACTGGCGGATCCAAAATCAGCAATTCTTGAAATTGATCGCGTGATCGCTGAAACCATGCGTGGCGAGTCTTTTCCTAAAGAGAATTTTGGCCATCCTTTGGCCGGAAGCTTGTTGCCCTATATCGATAAAGAATGGGAAAACGGTCAGAGTAAGGAGGAATGGAAAGGTCAGGCAGAAACTAACAAGATTTTGGGGCTTGAAGGCAATCCGATTCCAGTCGATGGTTTGTGTGTACGAATTGGTGCTATGCGTTGCCATAGTCAAGCGCTCACCATCAAATTAAATAAAGATGTCCCTTTGGCTGATATTGAGGCCTTGCTTGCTAACGCTAACCCATGGTCTAAAGTAATAACAAATGATCGTGAAAGCAGCATGCGTGATCTGACTCCAACAGCCGTAACGGGGAGCTTGAGTGTACCTGTTGGCCGTTTACGTAAAATGAATATGGGGTCACAGTATTTATCTGCTTTCACCGTTGGTGATCAATTGTTGTGGGGTGCCGCCGAGCCATTGCGGCGCATGTTGCGTATTCTTAAAGAAGCGGATTAATAGAAAATTTAACACCGCGCTACTTAAGAAATTGCTTTAAGTACCCTCAATAATCATAAGATTCTTGAGGGTTTTTTGTTTAAAAAAGATGTTTTTACTGTATGTCGCTAAACTTTGTATAGAAGATTTAAGCTTTTTTGTGAAACAACCTTAAGAAATGTGTGAAAAGTACCCGGTTTGACGGGTGTTACAGAGCCTAAGTGTTGATAAAAAGCTATTTATAATGAATACTTACGACAGATAGTGAATATTTATTCGAGGTTTTGCAGTACCCGCATACAACATCCGGTTTGGCCTTAATTCTTCTTTTTTGGCAGCTAAATGCCAAAATCATGTTAAGTCCTACGCTGGGAGATAATAAAGGATCACCCTATGCATCTTCGTAAATTGGTTTTAGCCTGTGGATTCGCTTCTTTTGCCCTGTCAAATTATGCCAGTGCATTAGGGTTGGGTGAGGTTAAGTTAAAATCGACG
>JAYWHF010000440.1:0-2950 GCA_043777855.1 Gammaproteobacteria bacterium
GCTATTGGTGGTCTTTGAAGCCAGCAGCTCGTTTTGCGTATTGAGCCATTCGGGGACGTAAAAAGTGGCAATGGGCTGCCCTGTAGTAACGCGGTCCCCCGGCGCTAAAGGCCATGCTTTTTCAACAAAACCGCCAGCACGTAACTGGATAATGGTTTGATGGCGCTCGTTAAAACGTAGGGTTCCCGGCAGATCATGCTGCGGGTGCAACGGCGTGCGTATCACCTTTGCTTTGCGCATCCCTAGGTTTTGTACCTGAGCTGGATCGACGTTAAGTGTATTCTTAGCCGCACCCGACTCAGCGTATTTGGCTACTAATTCCATATCCATAAACGGCGATTTGCCCGGCTTATCAAAATGCTGGGCGGGCACCATGGGGTCATACCAATAGAGAACTTTTGGGGGCGCGTCGGGAATTTTTTGCCCCGCCGTAGCGATTGATGCTGATTGGGTAGTTGGGGCGATAAAGTGCATCACACCAAGACTAATCGCCACACCAAGACCGATACCCAACACGAGTACGCCCAGCGTACGAGGCTGTAAAAAAGAGAATGACATAATAAAACTCCGCAAACGAAAGAGACGAAAAAGCTACATCCTCTAACCAAAGTCAGACAGATGTTATCGCAGCAATCAGGAGTTCGTTGGAGGGCGCCACACCGAGGCGGGATCGAATAACGCCACAAATGGCGTATTCATTTTAGTGTGAAGGTTTGTATTGGAGGAGAAATCAAAAGCTGGTATCGAAAAGGAGAATAATTGGAAGCCGATATTACAACCTTGGCAGGTATGCATTTGTTGGCAATCCATGTTGCTGCTTTCCTCGTCACAGCAATAAGGAGCCGCGTTATCGTTAGTGGTTGTCATCGACAATTTTGCAGGACAGGTAGGTGCAGATAAAAGCGTGCTGGCCGCCGCGTGAAGCGGCAGCAAAAGACTCAGTAACAATGTGATATACAAGTAATATCGGCGCATAGTCGTTAGCATAACTTACTTCGTGCAGTAAATTCACCTAAAGATATTAGCCCGATATCAATATTGTTACTCGCGGGATACGATTACATTATCGCGGCAACCAAATTGGAGCAATCATGACGAAACTAAAAGCACCCATCAGGCCGGATGCCAATGTAATGGCTGAAGAAAAAGTATCACTCACATGCGAAATCTCAGCGTGTGATGTCATTGCAGGTTCACGGGCTGACACATTAAATCGCAATTGTTTTTGCAAAACATTTGATCGCGAAAAATTCATTTCCATATTAAATTCAGACGAACTTCATCACGATTTATTGCTCATCCACCCGCAGTTATTCTCAAATACTGCCGTGTTTATTTCGCCGGAACAATTAGGCGCTATACGTGCGATTATCCGCGCAGTCGAAGACGTCGTTGCATTGCCATCGTATCAATACTCAGTATTACATCGAGGTTACGCGATGGCGTTATTTAATCCGGGTACTTCTGGTGTTTTCATGGGTTACAATTTCCATGTCAGCAACGAAGGCCCCAAAATTATTGAAATAAATACTAACGCGGGAGGAGCGTTTTTAAATTCAACCTTAGTTAAAGCGCAATCGGCTTGCTGCCGCGCAGGCGATAGTTTGCCACTGATAAAAGACAATATGGATGAACACATCATCACGATGTTTTTACACGAATGGCGTCTTCAACGTAAAGAACAACCCTTACATCGTATTGCGATTGTCGATGAGTCTCCGAAGCAACAATTTTTGTATCCAGAATTTAAAATGGCGCAGCGCTTATTTGAGCAGCACGGCATCGAAGCCGTTATTGCTGCGCCAGAAGAATTAATTTTTAACGGTCGTCAGCTTTTTTACAAAGAATTGGTTATCGATCTTGTTTACAATCGCCTAACTGACTTTTCGTTAACGGAAAACTCTAACCAACATCTATTCGATGCTTACCGCGCCGGATCTGTGGTATTAACGCCCAATCCACGTCACCATGCGCTCTATGCCGACAAACGAAACCTTGCAATCTTGAGCGACGAAGTGATGCTCGAAAAATTCGGCGCTGCGCAACATGATATCGATATTTTAAAAAATGGTATTCCAAAAACACAGCTGGTGACTGCCGATAACGCGGCTCAATTGTGGCAGGATCGAAAACATTTATTTTTTAAACCGGCTGCAGGTTTTGGCAGTCGTGCGGCCTACCGTGGAGGTAAACTCACCAAGCATGTGTGGGAAGAAATTCAGCAGGGACAGTATGTCGCTCAAAAATTAATCGCGCCTAGTGAGCGCGGAATTCGCATAGATAATGATGAAAATATTGCGTTGAAAATGGATATTCGCGCGTACGTGTATGAAGGAGAAATACAATTATTGGCGGCGCGATTGTATCAGGGACAAACCACAAACTTTCGTACAGAAGGTGGAGGCTTTGCGCCTGTCTATATAACTGCCTATTGAATATTTCGCAACATTTTATGATCAAAAGCGCCCATCGTTTTTTCAAGTTTTATCCAGTCGTAGTCGTACCAGTATGAGTTAATAATTTCATCAATATTATCCCGTTCTTTACGGCTAATTTTTCTTTATCGCGCGGCGGCATCAATACCAATAATGATAGTGATGACACCGGTGATTAATAAAATCACGGCGCCCACACACATCTCAATTACTATGGCGCGCGATAATCGTGTTGAAATTCCGGGTTGCATTAATCGCGGTACGGTGAGCCATTTATTGCTGGCGGCAAGTAATAACAAACTACCCACCAACACCAATTTTAATAACAGGCCGCGACCATAGGGTGTAAAAAATAAGGTATGAAAATCTTTCAGCAGCATCGTGGCCATCAGAATGCCGCAGGCAACAAGAACGCCCACAATGACGGTAGCGAGTTGGCCAAAGCGCTCCATAGAGCGTTGGATTTCGGGAAGATCAGCCGTCCGACTCACAAGCCAAAGTGAATAGAGCGACCC
>JAYWHF010000441.1:0-8157 GCA_043777855.1 Gammaproteobacteria bacterium
AGGCTCAGAAGACATCAGCGAAGATGAATTTGAAGCGCTGCTCGATCAATTGCACGGTAAAGGTAATAGCCCCGCCGGAGAAAAAAATAGCGGCGCGACTGCCTCCAAGTCAGTCACGCCGACCGCCTCTGCTTCAGCACCGAATCTTGCTTCTTTGGTGTCAGTCGCCTCTGGCAGCGACGATGAAATTACCGACGATGAATTTGAATCTTTGCTAGACCAACTGCACGGTAAAGGTAAGGGGCCTGCGGCGGATAGCCTTAAACGCCATGCGGCTGCCCCAACGGCACCGGCTAAAGTTGCAGCACCGAAAAACACTCCGCCTGAAAAAAATTCAACACCGGCGGCTCCCGCCAAGAGTGCATCGCCCGATGTTATCAATGAAGACGAATTTGAATCCCTGCTTGATGAGTTGCACGGTAAAGGTAGAGCGCCTGGCATAAATTCCACGGAGGCTCCAACGCCCTCCGCTTCCATAAAACCCGTAGCGTCAACACCTAAGCCCGCCGCAAAAATAGTTCCGGTGAAAACAGAAATATCAAAACCTAAAATAGAGCCCGCGAGAATGGAGCCTGCAAAATCGCCCAGCCCGGCGCCATCGGCGGCAACGGTTGCTGATAGGGATGCGCAGCAAGGTGTCGAAACCACCGTTCGTGTCGACACACAACGGCTTGACGACATTATGAACATGGTTGGTGAGTTGGTGCTGGTGCGTAATCGTTTAGTGCGTTTAGGTAATGCATCGGGCAACGAAGCCCTCGTAAAAGCCGTTGCTAATTTAGATGTAGTCACCGCTGATTTGCAAACGTCGGTGATGAAAACGCGTATGCAACCGATCAAAAAAGTGTTTGGGCGCTTTCCGCGTGTGGTACGCGATTTGGCGCGCAGTTTAAAGAAAGAAATAAATTTAGAGTTAGTTGGCGAAGAAACGGATTTAGATAAAAATTTAGTAGAGGCACTAGCAGATCCTTTGGTGCATTTGGTGCGTAATTCGGTGGATCACGGCATAGAATTTCCTGACGTGCGAGCCGCCAACGGTAAACCGCGTACTGGGCAAGTTGTGCTTTCAGCGGAGCAAGAAGGCGATCATATTCTTTTAGTCATTAGTGACGATGGCGCCGGAATGGATCCCAATAAGCTGCGTCGTGTTGCTGTGGAAAAAGGTCTTTATGATGAAGATAATGCAGCGCGCCTATCGGATGTTGAGGCCTACAATTTAATTTTTGCGCCCGGCTTCTCAACCAAAAAAGAAATATCGGATGTTTCTGGTCGGGGTGTGGGCATGGATGTTGTGAAAACTAAAATTAACCAATTGAACGGCACAGTAGAAATTCAATCGGTGTTAGGTAAGGGGACGCGCTTCGTCATTAAAGTGCCGCTCACGCTTGCGATTATGCCAACGCTGATGATTATGGTGGGCACCCAAACTTTTGCATTACCGTTAGTCAGCGTTAACGAAATTTTTCACATGGATCTATCTAAAAGCCATGTCGTTCATGGCCAAGATTGTATTGCAGTGCGCGATCAAGCCATACCGTTGTTTTACATGAAAGACTGGTTAATTAAAAATGCACCGAGCCATTCACGCAATGAATTTGCCCACGTGGTGATCGTTACCGTAGGCACGCGTCGTGTTGGCTTTGTGGTTGATCAGTTAATTGGCCAAGAAGAAGTGGTGATTAAACCTCTAGGTAAAATGTTGCAGGGCACACCGGGTATGGCGGGTGCAACTATTACTGGTGATGGTACTATTGCGCTAATTTTAGATATTCCAAGTCTGTTGCGTCGCTATGCGAGAGGTTCAACCTCTTGGGGGCACAGCTAGATTTTTTCGAATTTTCTCGCGCACGCGTGTTAAAACGCTTTTTTAACCTACCCTTAGCATTTTATGTCGCGGAGAGATGTTAATGACAGTCCGGGTTTTAGTGGTTGATGATTCCAGTTTTTTTCAGCACAGGCTGAAGGATATTATTAACGAAAATCCCGAATTAAAAGTTGTTGGTATCGCCAGTAACGGCCGTGAAGCGGTAGACAAAGCGCGAGACTTAAAGCCAGATATTATTACCATGGATTTCGAAATGCCGGTGATGGATGGTGTGACGGCAATTAAACTCATTATGGCCGAACGTAAAGTGCCCATCCTCATGTTTTCATCGCTCACTTATGAAGGTGCGCGAATTACGCTTGAAGCCTTAGCGGCGGGCGCGCTTGATTTTATGGCCAAAGATTTTGCTGAAGTCTCACGCAACTCGGTTGCCTTAAAACAAAAACTTCACGAACGTTTATTAACGCTTTCGCGCACCGGTCAACACTTTGTTTCGCACACTGCTCAATACCCTGTTTCGCCCTCTCCGGTGGCCAAGGCTGCGAGCGCAGCGCCTCTCGTTCCTGTTCCTATAGTTCCCGTTCCCATCACAAGATCAAGCCTTACGTCGTCACCTATTGAAACTGCACGCTCGTACTCGCCGATATCGTCCAGTGCGCCGCTGATAAATTCTTTGGGCGTACCCGTTTCAGCTCAAGTGCGTAATATTGTGCCGAATGTTGCTATCGCTCGTGCATCACGTTTAGTGGTTGCGCCGGATACCTACCGGCTAAAAAGGCAACCTCACCTCATTGTGATAGGCGCGTCAACCGGTGGGCCCGTGGCGCTTACTGATGTGCTGACCAAGTTGCCGCAAAATTTTCCACGCCCAATTGTTCTGGTGCAACATATGCCTGAGCACTTCACTAAAGCTTTTGCGGAACGGTTAAATAAGTTGTGCAATATTCGCGTTCGTGAAGCGGTGGATGGCGACGTTTTAGAGCCAGGTTTGGCATTGTTGGCGCCCGGTGGGAAACAATTAATGCTAGATAAACGCAACGGTGGAAGCGTGCGCGTGTTTGTTGACGACGATCGTGTCACCTATAAACCGTCCTTAGATATTACCTTCGGTTCAGCGGCGAATCTCTTTGGCGATAAAGTCTTGGGCATAGTGCTAACCGGTATGGGAGCCGACGGTTGTAAAGGTGCGCGTTTGTTAAAAGAACTCAATTCCGAACTATGGTCTCAAGATGAAGCGAGTTGTGTTATTTACGGCATGCCCATGGCGGTTGCGCGAGCGGGGCTAACCGACAGAGTGTTGAGTTTGGGTGACATTGGTGAGCGTTTGGCGCGCGAGGTTATGTAATGGATATCCTCAGTATCCTGGGTATTACACTTGGCTTTGCCGTACTCATTGGCGGCAATTTTATTGAAGGCGGTTCAATACATTCTCTGTTAAATGGTTCGGCCGCGCTAATCGTTATTGGTGGCACTTTGGCGGCAGCAATTTTGCAAACTCCACAACAAAGTTTGAAACGTTCTTTCACCGTATTTAAATGGGTTTTTAAACCTCCGCATAGTCCTTTTAAAGAAGGTGTTAGCAAACTGGTGCGGTGGGCTCATGCAGCGCGTAAAGATGGCTTACTCGGGCTGGAAAAAATTGCGGAAACGGAAAAAGATTTTTTTGCCAAAAAAGGCCTGCAATTGTTAGTCGATGGACGTGAGCCAGAATCACTGCGCCGAATTTTGGAGTCTGATTTGATACTCGACGAGCAGCGCGATTTTGATGCGGTAAAATTTTATGAAAGCATGGGTGGTTATTCGCCAACAATTGGCATCATTGGTGCGGTCATGGGGCTGATTCATGTGATGAATAATTTAGCGGATCCCGCATTGTTGGGGCCTGGAATAGCCGTGGCCTTTGTAGCAACTATCTACGGCGTTGCCTTGGCCAATTTATTTTTTTTACCCGTTGCGAATAAATTACGTATGTGTGTGAACGAGCGCTCGCAATACAGGGAGCTTGTGATTGAAGGTATTATCGCTATTGCCGACGGCGAAAGCCCACGTTCAATAGAACTGAAATTAAACGGTTATCTATCGCGAAGCTAACATTATGGAGCGCCGCCGAAAACAAGAGCTACCTACAAATCATGAGCGTTGGCTTGTGTCTTACGCTGATTTTATTACCCTGCTGTTTGCATTTTTTGTGGTTATGTATTCAATATCACAGGTTAATCAAAGTAAGTATCGAGTACTATCGGAGTCATTTGTCCAAGCTTTTAATCAACCCAATGACGCGATTGCCAATGCTAATCCTATCGATAAAATCAATCCTTCAAATGACATTATCACGCCCCTAGAAATGGGTAAGACGGCGAACCAAGAAGGGGAAAAATCCCCCCCTATGGCTGTTGTTGAAGATGCCATAAAACCTACGGCAAATGCGCAAACTAATACTACCGCTAAAACAGACAGCGTTAACGAGCTTGTGCAAATTTCAGATTTAATTAATCAAAAATTTGCGCAACTCATTAACGATCAAATGATAAAAGTATCGAGCAATGAATACTGGTTACAAATCGAATTAAATAACAGTATTTTATTTCCATCGGCAACAGCGGAACCTAGCGCTCAAGCGCAAGCCATTTTTACGGAAATTGCCGAGATTATTAATCATTACAGCAATCCTGTTCAAATTGAAGGCTTTACCGACAATGTTCCTATTAGCAACAGCCGTTATCCTACCAATTGGGAATTGTCGTCTGCGCGCGCTGCCGCCATCGTCAAATGGCTGGTGGGGAAAGGCGTGGCGCCGGAGCGATTGGCGGCGGTCGGTTATGGAGAATATCAACCCCTTGTACCGAACGACAGCGAGGTAGGGCGCGCTCAAAATCGTCGCGTTGCGGTGATGATTGCAAAGCGAAAAATTGAACGACCCAGAGCAACACCCGCACAGCTCCCTCGGCCTTAACCGGCACGTTTGTTAAACATTTTCCTAATCACCACTTAATTCAATAATGTTACTGAGAACATAGCTGACCTTTTAGAACAGTCACACATTCGCCAATAAGTTCCACACGCTGCTCATGAACCACTACCTCTAGAAAGCCGCGTCTCTTTGATAGCTGTTCTGCGCGTAGACTTTTTTTACCTAATTTTTTAAACCATAAATCACCCAAGCTGCAGTGCGCGGACCCCGTTACTGGATCTTCGTTAATTCCTACATTAGGTGCAAAGAAACGTGAAACAAAGTCCCGCTCTTTAGTTGCGCTCGGAGCGGTGATAATTAACCCGCGCACGTCGATTATATTTTTAATTGCCGCAAAGTCTGGTTGGTAGTCAGTCACATCAGCTTCATAGGCTAGTTCAAGAATAATATCCTCTCCCGCCGTGTATGCATTAAGTTGATTCAAGCCTAACGCATCTATCTCATTTGGAACTGACATCATGGGGTGAGAAAATATGCGAGGAAAATTTAACGCTATTTGCGACCCCTCGATACGTGCTGCTAAATCACCACTTAAACTCGAAAATGTTAGGCTCGAGTAGGGCAGTTTTAATTCCTTTAACAGGACGTGGGTCGATGCCAAGGTGGCGTGACCGCATAACTTTACCTCGCAAGTTGGTGTAAACCAGCGCAAGTGCCAATGATTATTATTTTGCTGCCGTAAAAATGCTGTTTCCGATAAATTAAATTCGGCAGCGACTTGTTGTAGCCAACTATCGGATTTATCCTCGTTTAAAATGCAAACGGCTGCGGGGTTGCCTGAAAAGGCCTTGTAGGAAAATGCGTCGACAATAAAAGCGGCAACAGGTTTGATTGTCATATTAGTTTCTTTCTTGGAGATTGGTTAACATGTGTTTAATAAAGCCCTAAAACGTTTCGGTGAAATCATTAAGAATATGTTGTAAATTTATTGCTAAGCGAGGAGCTTACTATGATCATTTCAAAATTACAAAATTTTGCAAAATTGCCGTTGCCTGCCACTGAGAAATGGCCGCATGGTGTTTGGGATATTGATGCGTTTAACCACGGTACTATGTCACTGATTCTTTACACGCCTGTTGGAACAGATTATCAAACCCCGCATACACAAGACGAGTTGTACATTGTTTTAGAGGGAAATGGAGTCATCAATATTGAAGGTCAGGCGTATTCATTTTCTGAAGGTGATGCAATATTTGTTGCCGCCAAAAAAGCACACCAATTTGTTGAGTTTTCCAAAGGCCTAAAAATGTGGGCTGTGTTTTGGGGTGAGCTAGGTGGCGAGAAGTAGCAGGAGAGGAATAAACCTGTGAAGATTTAACCGGCACAAACCTTGCAAAAGCTCCGTCGACGGCTTGCGAATAGACAAACTAAGCCTAAACTGACATCAGCTTGACGCTTTGAGGATTGTTCCCGTGCGCGTTGTTACAGTAGCCAACCATAAAGGTGGAGTCGGTAAAACCACTACCAGTGTAGCCTTGGGTGGTTTAGCATCGGCACAAGGGTATCGAGTCTTACTGGTGGACATGGATCCTCACGGCTCACTAACTACTTATTTTCGTCAAGATCCCGACACACAAAAACTCAGCACCTACAGCCTCTTCAAAGAGCGTAAAGAATTAACTTACGCGAGCGTCACACGGTTAATTTTACCAACGAGTTATCCCAGTTTAAATTTATTGCCGGCCGCCACGGCACTGGCGACTTTGGAGCGTCAAGCTATTGGGCAGGAAGGTATGGGGTTAGTGATTGCCCGGGCCCTTGCGATAATCTATGAAGATTACGATTACGTGTTTATTGATACGCCGCCTTTGCTGGGCGTGTTAATGATCAACGCCTTGGCCGCTTGCCAAGAGTTAATTATTCCAGTGCAAACCGAATTTTTGGCGCTCAAGGGTTTGGAGCGCATGATACACACCTTGAAGATGATGAGCAGTTCGCGAAAAAAAGCGTTGCCTTACCGTATTTTGCCGGTGATGTACGATCGCCGAACGCAAGCATCTGTCATTAGTTTACGGACAATTCGTAACAGCTATTCCGATGAAGTCTGGCCCGGGCATATTCCTGTTGATACTCGTTTTCGCGACGCGAGTAGAGCAGGTGTGCCGCCACATTTGTTCGATAATGCCACTCATGGTGTTGTTGCCTACGGAGCTTTTTTCAAATGGCTGTTGCAACAAATGGATTCAGAATCTGAACTCGCTAAAGTAGGCAAGGCGTCGTTAGTGGGTGGTGGCAAGTGACAGATTTAAAAAGTGTCGAGGATAGCGTGAGTTGCTATTTCGATGAGCTGCTTGCCGATGAGTTTTCTCTCCCAGCATCCACGAAGCCTACCCATCTTTTCCTTAAACCGTTTGCGGATGCTTTAGCAAATAAAGATTCGAGTCAAGTTATCGTTTCTTCCGCGAAAAAAATTGAAACTAACGCAGTAAGTCCTCGCCCTAATTTTGCTGATCCTAGTACAGAACAAAAGCAAAAACTGCAAAAATTATTGCAAAGCACGCAACCAAAAATAGAAATAAAAGCAAGTGCCAATCTTGAGGTGACCACTGTTTCTGTGGCTCCCGCCTTTCAAGCAGATCCGAATGAGATTCAGGGCTGGAACATTGAACCTGTTACAGCGCTTAGTGTGTCAGAAGTGCTTGCGTCACCGGAATCTATCACCTCGCCACAAGCCGTTATTGTAACTACAACGCAAAGCCCTCAGGCCGATCATAAACTGCAAAGCTCTCAGGCTTATGAAATGCCGGGTTTAGCGTGGATGCCCAACGGAATGCCGGCGTGGGCGCAATCGCGATTTGATGTGTTACTTTTTAAAGTCGCGGGGTTGACCTTGGCAGTTCCGCTCATTTCTTTAGGTCAGATTCAGCCTATTACCAGTGAACTCACGCCGCTGTTTGGGCAGGCGGATTGGTTCATGGGAATACAGCCAACGCCGACCGGTAAAATCCGTACCGTGAATACGGCGAAGTTTGTGATGCCGGAACGTTACGACGAAAATTTCGCGAAAAATGCTAAGTACGTTGTGTCAATCAACGGTGTGCCTTGGGGTTTGGCGGTTGACTCAGTCAATCAACCGATTAGATTGTCACCAGACGCGGTTAAATGGCGAACGAATCGCGGTCAGCGTCCGTGGCTTGCTGGAACGATTAAAGAACATATGTGCGCGTTACTCGATATTCCCATGATCGGTCAAATATTGATGGATGCAGATAGAAACTTCGGCGCCGCTCGACTGAGGTAGATTTTTTGTTTTAAAACAGTGGCCGGAACTGGCAGAGCAGTAGGCCTCAGCTATAGTTACAGCAACGCGTCTTGGCTCAAATTCTGCAACCCATTGATGTGCATTGCCGTTCAATATCAG
>JAYWHF010000442.1:0-8149 GCA_043777855.1 Gammaproteobacteria bacterium
GAAAAATATTGGCCGAAAAAAAACCCGAACAGTGCTTACAATGCTCTCGGTGATGATAGCTTTTTTGTTGTTTGGTTTGTTGCAAAGCCTGAGCGCGGCATTTGATTCCGGCGCGCAAATTGCGGGCGAAGACCGTCTGATTTCGATTAACAAAGTCACTCTAATTCAGCCGTTACCCTACAGCTATTTAGCGAAAGTAAAGGCCCTGGAAGGTGTTGAAAAGGTAACTTTAGCGAACTGGTTCGGAGGTTACTATCAAGATAAAAAAAATCAGTTTCCACAGTTTCCCGTTGAAGCCGAAACCTACTTTGATATATATAAGGAAATGTATAAATTGCCAGCAGAGCAAATGACGGCATGGAAAAGTGATCGTGTTGGTGTTGTTGTGGGCCGCGCTTTGGCGAAACAGTTTAATTGGAAGCTTGGCGACAGAATTCCTTTGGTGGGTATGTTTTCGCAAAAAAATGGCAGTACAACTTGGGAGTTTGTCGTAAAGGGAATTTATGATGCAAAAGATGAGCGCGCTGATACCGGTATGATGCTTATGCATTACGACTATTTTGATAAGGCGCGGCAATTTGATGAGGGCACCTTGGGTTGGCTCATTATTAAAGTAAAAAATCCTGCGCAAGCAGAGCGGGTGGCCACAGCAGTCGATGCGTTGTTTGCCAATTCTTTTAGCGAGACAAAGACCAGTAGCGAGAAAGATTTTGCGAAGTCTTTTGCCAAGCAATTTGCGGATATCGGTCTGATTACCACCCTAATTTTAAGCGCTGTTTTTTTTACTATGCTACTCGTTGCCGGTAACACTATGGCGCAATCGTTTCGCGAGCGAATTCCCGAAGTCGCTATTTTAAAAACCTTAGGGTTTAGTGATATTACGGTTATGTTATTGGTTCTGGCAGAAGCTATTGCCGTTGTGATATTTGGTGGCGCTGTTGGGCTAGCGCTTGCGGCAAAAATTATTGCGATACTTTCTGATAAATTTGCGGCGAATCTGCCAGGTTTGAGTTTTTCGCTAACAATTCTTCTTAACGGGTTTGCCGCCATGTTATTGCTAGGCTTCCTTACGGGGATTATTCCAGCACTACAGGGTTTGCGATTAAATATTGTTACTGCCTTGCGGAGAAGATAGTCTTGAAAACGAATAGCTTCATGCAAATTTTCATTGTGACTTGGATGAACTTGCGCAATATTCCGCAACGCATAGGGACTTCCGCTGTTGCGGTTTTTGGTGTTGCCTGTGTTGTAGGTGTATTTATTGGTGTGCTCTCCATGGCCGCCGGTTTTGAAAAAACGATGCGTAATGCTGGCTCACCAGATACCGCAATTGTGATGCGTGCTGGTGCCACATCAGAAATGAGCAGTGGGCTTGATTACGAAACAACACAGCTGGTTGCTAATCTTCCGGGCGTCGCTAAAGAAGAGGGCATCGGCGTAACTTCGGCAGAGCTCTTTGTTGTTGTGGACGTTCCAAAACGTACCACCAATAGTTCAGCAAACGTGCCTTTGCGTGGCGTGCAGGCGAATGCATTCAAGTTGCGCCCTGCGTTTAAAATTATTGAAGGGCGCAACTTTGAGCCGGGCAAAAATGAATTGATCGTAGGGCGTGGTGCGCAAAAACAGTTTGCTGATCTCGATGTAGGATCAAAAATAAAATTGGGTCCAACAGAATGGAGCGTGGTGGGCTTGTTTGATGTGGGTGGAGGTGTTGCCGAATCAGAACTTTGGTGCGATGCGAAAATTCTGCAAGCCGCTTATCGGCGCGGCAATAGTTATCAAACCATTCGTTTGCAGCTTTCCAGCCCTGTAGCACTGAGGGAGTTAAAGTCCGCGATTGCGGCAGATCCAAAATTCAACCTTGACGTGCAGTTGGAGTCCGAATATCTCGCGGCTCAATCAGAACCGCTGAGTAAATTTATAAAAATAGTAGGCTATCCGCTCGCTATCCTTATGGCAATTGGTGCTGTTTTCGGCGCAATAAATACAATGTACACATCAGTTTCAACGCGCACTCGAGAAATTGCCACTTTGCGTGCGATTGGTTTTGGTGCTTTGCCTGTAGCCATCTCGACGTTAGTAGAATCGTTAATATTATCTTTCATCGGCGGTCTTATTGGCTCCATACTTGTTTATGTGGTCTTTAATGGTTATACGGTATCGACATTAAATTTCGCGAGCTTTAGTCAAGTCGTGTTTGATTTTGCAGTCACCCCGCAGTTGCTAATTCAAGGAGTAATGTTTGCCGCTGTGATTGGTTTTGTTGGGGGTGTTTTCCCAGCCTTACGGGCCGCAAACTTGCCGGTAGCCACGGCCTTAAGGGAGGTTTAACGCCGGACTTACAACGGCCAACTATTCTTTGGACAAAAGATGGAGTACCATCTTTGGCAGTTAAGTCCTCAAAATATAGATAATTTACAACGCGGGCAATTACTATGAAAGACGATAAGCCCACCTCATTCGATATTGCTTACAAAGCTGGAGTTTCTCAGTCCACGGTCTCGCGTGCGTTGCGTGACAGCCCGCTGGTGAACGAGGAAACTCGCTTAAAAGTTCAAGCAATTGCCAAAGAGCTCAATTATAAAGTTGATAAAAACGCTCGCAATTTGCGCTCACAAAAAACCAAGACCATTGCGCTCTTGTTGTGTGAGGACCACGGAACAGGCGACTCGCTGATCAATCCATTTTTTTTGTCGATGTTGGGTAGTATCACTCGTGCGACGGCCCGTCGTGGATACGATCTACTAATTTCTTTTCAGCAGTTTTCTGAAGATTGGCATGCAGATTATGAGGATGCCAATCGCGCAGATGGCATTATCTTTTTAGGCTATGGCGACTACGAAAGTTTCGTGAAAAAATTAACGTACTTAACGGAAGTTGGCGCACACTTTGTTACGTGGGGCCCCGTGTTGGAGGGGCAACCCGGTGTGTCAATAGGTTGTGATAACTTCAATAGTGCCTACCTTGCAACGCAACATTTAATTACTCGAGGTCGAAAAAATATTGCGTTTCTGGGAGATGTATCTGAGCACAGCCCTGAATTTGAATCGCGCTATCTGGGGTTCAGAAAAGCCTTAGATGACGCGCGCATCGCCTTTGACCAGCGTTTGCAGATTCACGCTACAACATCTGAAGAGGAGGGCTATAAAGCCACGCTCGCATTGCAACAAAAACGTATTCCCTTCGATGCCATATTTGGCGCAAGTGATTTAATAGCGATAGGGGCAATGACCGCACTGGAGGAAGCTGGCCTTATAGTGTCAAAAGATGTTGCCGTGATGGGCTTCGACGATATTCCCACAGCATCTTACACGCATCCACCCCTAACGACGGTGCAGCAGAATACGCGTTTGGCAGGAGAGCTGCTGGTGGAAACTCTGCTAAGTCTTGTGGATGGTGTGCCTGCTGAGTCGAAACTGCTACCCGCAAAATTAATTGTGCGCGGTTCTTGTGGCTCCAAGCCTGGTGCCAAAATTTTTTCAAGTTAAAAAATCTGGTGACAAATAGCGGCGTTCGGCGCGCGTGCAGGCTTTAATCTTCATTGTCATCGACTAAGAGTGTCGCCAGTGCAGCTAACATCATCGCTATACCACCGCATACCAACGCCAAAATCGCTTTTCCCGCGAACAACTCTCGCACCATTAAACCTAAAATCGTCGACGCGAGAATTTGAGGTATAGTAATAAATAAATTAAAAATCCCCATGTAAATGCCAGCTTTGTTTGCGGGTAGTGATCCGGCAAGAATTGCATAGGGCATCGACAAAATTGAAGCCCACGCGAAGCCGACGCCAACCATTGAAATTAACAACAACATTGGATCCTTAATAAAGTAAAAGGAAATTAGCCCCAGCCCGCCCAAGCTCAAATTAATCATATGTGCGATTTTGCGATTTGTTTTTCGTGCGATTACAGGAATAACAAATGCCGCGAGTGCCGCGAATGCATTGTAAGAAGCGAATAAAATGCCGACCCAGTTGGCGCCTTCATTGTAAAGATTTGATGTTGTGTCAACGCTGCCGTAGTGAAATTCTGTAACGGCACTAATGCAATAAATCCACATAGAAAAAAGCGAAAACCACGAAAAAAACTGTACTACTGCGAGTTGGCGCATAGCTTTTGGCATGCCAATCAAATCGTTCATAACTTCGCAGAGACCATTTTCTTCATGCCCATTGGTAAGTAAAAGGCTCGTTACAAGCTGCAAGATACCAAATAGAATGATCCCAATAGTCAACACGTAAAGCTCATGTGTAAGCTTAAGTTCGTAAACACTTATTGAAAAAATCAAACCGACAATCATCCAAATAATGCCGTGGGTTGAAAATTGCTTGGCAGAAAATCTTTTTTTTGTTTCGCTCAGCATTTTTTTTTCAGTTGTTAATTCCATTCTTTCAAAATTGGCAAGTTGACTGGGTGAGTATTCCCTTGTTGTAAAGACAGTCACTAGAATCGCACTGATAAATGCGCCGCCACCAAGATAGAAAGAATAGATAACAGAATCTGGAATTTGTCCCGCCGGTGCGGTATTACTCACACCTAAAAGATTGGTAAAAATCCAGGGTAATGCCGATGCAATGACAGAGCCTATTCCAATAAAAAAGGCCTGCATGGCAAAACCTTTGGTTCGTTGCTCGTTCGGCAACATGTCGCAAACAAATGAACGGTAAGGCTCCATTGCTATATTGATTGCGCTATTGAGTAGCCATAAACATATAACGGTAAACCAAAGTATTGTTGAGTTGGGCATAACAAATAGCGCTATGGTCGCTAGTATTGCACCCGTTAAAAAGTAAGGGCGACGACGACCAAGGCGGGTCCAGGTTTTGTCGCTGGCATAGCCAATAAGTGGTTGCATCAACAAGCCGGTGACTGGCGCCGCTAGAAATAAAATGGGTAGCTCATCTACTTTTGCACCGAGCGTTTGAAAAATTCTTCCAACGTTGGCATTTTGTAATGCAAAACCAAATTGAATGCCAAGAAATCCAAAACACATATTCCAAATTTGCCAGAACCCCAAGTACGGTTTTCTATTGTCATTATTCATGGATATCCCGCTATTTTTTTAAGTGATGTAATTTTTTTTGGTGCTATTTGTTATTGATGCTTTTTGATATTGGTACTATTTGTTATTGATGCTATTTATTGCTGATGTGAAAAGTGCTTTATGGTGCTCTCATTGGTGTCCCATATTTTTTGATCGCTGTAGCTGCGCAGTAGCTTTATGTATTCGGCGTGTGACCATGCCAGTGGCGTCGCAGAGTTAGTACCTTGACCGATGCGATAGTGGTAGGTGTCATTGTTGCCCACGCCGTCCCAGATTTGCTCGGGAATCATATAGCCATCGTTGGCAAATAACTCCATGGCTTTTACATAAGTGTTGCGTAGGATATCAATATCAGTTTGTTGTAGGTTGCCGTTAAGTTTAGCTTTGGCAAGTTCGTAGTGACCGCGTTCGCCCGTAAATATTGGCCATATTCTTCCGCGGCCCTCAGGGAGCATTTTCCCTGTGGCATTATAACCGCGCCCTGCCAGTGTATCTTCCCCGTAACCATCTTTGCCATAACGACGCCAGCCTGGAAATACACCTAGTGTATTGGGAAAACTCAGTTCATATTTGATGCGTAGATCGTCACTCAGTGAAATGTTATCTACCTCTGGCAAACTCTGAACAATAGAGTTGTCATGCGGTGAGCGAACCCCGTAACGAACCAACTCTAAAAAGCCGGCATCAACTATATCGCTTTCATCCGCTACACCTTGTCCGTTGCGATCTTCAAGTTTGCCGTGATCGTTAGGATTGTTGTTGGCGGTAATGCGCAGAAAATATTTCCCATCACTGGGTGCGGTATTGAGCCCGCCGTGAGTCGTGAACATATTTTTTTCGATATCGCTAGAATATTTATCCGCTGTTGTTAAATAGCGCGCTGAATTTACATCGTCTTGTGCAAGTTTTGCTATGTCGGCCGCTGCAATTAATCCGGTAATAACCGCCGCTGTCGTTGAGGGAGAAAAGCCGGGCTGTTCTTCCCAGCGCTCTTGTTGCGTCAATGGTGGAACAATTGTTTCGTGGTTGTAACTGATGTTAACCGGTCCGCCACTGCAGAGAAAATCGGCCGCTGGTTTTAACATGCTGGCATACCAATTTGTGATCTCTGCGTCGCTCAGCACGCCCTCTTTCCATAACCGCCATCCGAGCATAATCGGCATGGCGGTTTGATCCAGTTGTACGGCAACCCATTCAGGCGTGCCATCAACTCGAGTTTTCTGCAAGAACCATCCGGGAGTTCCGGAATAGCCTGGCGTTTTTGAGTGGGTTTGTACGGTCTGTAGATATTCAAAAGCAACTTTCGGCGTTGCTCGATCACCGAGTGCTAACATCGCCATAGTGACTTGATAAAAATCTCGTGGCCACACTGCCTTGTAACCAGTTTGTGAGAGGTCTGCATTTGCAGTGTCGCCCCAAGGATTGGAGAGCGACGCAATGACAGCACCTGCATGTGTTTTATCCTCCTGCGCTTTTAAGACCAAGGCACTTGCAAAAAGCAATTTTCCGCCGTCGGTTGCTACGGAAGATAATTTTTCAAGCTCGGGCAGAGAAGCTAGGTAATCCTCCCATCCAATGGCACCGTCGGTGCCGTTAAAGTGTGCGAGTAGTTGGCTGTAACCGGCGTGCAATGTGTGTGTTGCTGCATCGCTGCTATCTGCTTTGGAATGACCAAACCCGAATACAAATTGCCATTCGCCAGCCTGATTGCTGTTAAGTGTTGGCAGCTGCAAGGTCAGCGCAACATTTCCCAATGTATCGCCCGTGCTCGTGTACTCATGAGTAAGTTTTCCATGTTGCGTTAAATCTTTTATGCCATCCGAAATATCCTCAAAGCCAACGTTGCTATTTGTGATAGCTGCGTCTGAAATGATCGCAAGATGTGTTGCACCATCAGACGCAAACCAGGTTGTGTTGCCTGACTTTTTTTCGCGCCAAACTCTGTCACCGGGGCCAGTGTTTTGCAAGTTAGGATTAACGTATAAGTAGGGCGTAATATTATTTGCAAACGCATGAAAGTAAACTTTCATTATGAGGCTATTGTTGTCTGGGTCAGTGAAAATATGCTTTTCAATTTCGTAGCGACCAAGCCTATCGCGATTAACGATTTTATACGCGAGCGACAGTGGTCGGCCTCTATCATCTTTATCTAAGTAATCAATATGCGTAATAGTGTCGAGTTTTTCTTGATGGAGAAAATCATCTCCCTTGATATAAAACTGCACTTCTTGAAGCTGCGCTTCGTGGATCAGGCCAAACATCGTCTCAGTAATAATTCCTTGCGCTAGCGAAAACCAAACCTTGGAGATTTTTCCGGTAGCGCCAGTATCTTTATACTGACCATCAGTATAGTGTTCATAGGACGTTCCTATGCCACTTTTCCCCGCGTAGGACCAGTGTGATTTTCCGCCCGGGAAGCCCGGGGCAACAGCCCCTGAATCCCTAAAATGCTTTATAGAATAGAAGCCAATAGCGGTGGCGATTAAGAGTAACCCTGCTAGAATTTCACCAGTGCTATTTTTTGTTTTTGCGGTCATTCCAGTTGTTATTTTCAAAATCAAAACTCTTTTGTTATTAATGATTCGGCTAGCCTAAGCTTTGTCAAACCAGTAAACAATTCACTACATACGTATTCACTTCGCTGTGCTTTTGCATACGTATGCATGGCGCCGCAGAAAAGTTCTTCGATCAGAAATGAGGTGTGAATATTTTATGAATACGTATTCTTTGTTGTTTTTCGCGAAGCAGATAGCGTTTAAGAGTTGCATACGTATGTAGGCACTTGGCTTGTTTTGTAAGCTCGGGTATGTTGTGCTCTTGCACTTATAGGTAGTGTTCGAAAAATTAGTAGTCGTTTTCTGTATCAATTTTCGGATAATAATTATGACCGGTTTTTACAAAAATATCTGTGTAGCAGCAATATGTGGCGCTACGTCTTTTAACGCAATGGGGTTTGGGGCTTAGTTATGCAAAAGGCTCCTTGGTGGCGCGGTGCGGTGATATATCAGGTTTATCCACGCAGTTTGATGGATAGTAATAATGATGGAATTGGTGATTTGCCGGGAATAATAAGCAAGTTGGATTACATCGCAAGCTTACATGT
>JAYWHF010000443.1:0-2938 GCA_043777855.1 Gammaproteobacteria bacterium
AAACGCGCCGTAAATACTTCCGTGTAGGCTCGAATCGGCATCCATGCCTCATACGGTTTTAAAGTGAAGAGTATTCTTTATTTGTGCCCTGCTAGTAAGGTAGCCCCTGTTCACACTGCAGCTAGGGACTATCACTCTTGCTCGCCTTGGCATTCACGCATCTCCTTTGCATTAACTATAGAAGTAAAATCTGCGCTCGCTACGCAAAATAAATCCGCAAAATAAATCTGTCCCCTTTTACTTGTCCCCTTTTAGTCCTTATTTTTCAATAATGACAATATTATCTACACTCACTTCGCCAGTAACATTTGTAGGTTTCCCGTTCGCATCAAAATATACTCCTATATGAGTAATGCTATTCGCATTGAAAGACGCGTCTACCGAAGTAAACGGTGACAATGCAACACCATTATAGGGTGACAAATTTGTACTAATAGTTGTCCAATCATTTGCTTTTAAAGCGGCGGCTGAAACTGGCGCAAAATAAGCTCGTCTCTGATTTGAATCTTCGTAATAAAATCCGAGTTGCATATTGCCATCATCAACATAGCTTTTAGCTAAATATATTTGCGCAGATAGAGTGGCATTCGCAAAAGCACATGCTGAGAAGGTGTTATCCACTACAGGTGCATAGCCGAATTTATCAAGAGTGCTCGACCAGTTAGGTGTTATGTTTGATTGTGCGATAATTTGCGTTAGTGCGTTGCTAATAACCGCCGGTGAGCCGTTCAACCAATCGAAATGAAATGCGAGACCCCATGTTTCAAAAGGTTGTTTATAGCAAGACGCTGGAATAACGGGGGCCGTGGTACTACCTTTTTCCCAACGAATATTATCAAGCTGAAAATTCACTCCTGTCTGTTTATCCCAACTGGGTAAAATTTGGAAGACCGTATTAACTTTACTAATATCCAAGCCACCGTATATCAAATCGGCGATGGCGATTTCTTGAGTAAACCATTGATTGGTGTTTGGTATCGTCAATGGAAATGCGTGGCTAGTGCAGGGGTATCCGCATTCGACCATTACGCTTAATGAGGGTGATAAATTCCCTGCATTTAAAAGCTTGATATCAAACACGAGTTTACCTGTAGCGAATTCACTCATGTTTATGCCACTGCTAGCAATCGCTGTAATGTGGAATAACCCGTTGTAGTTTGTATTATCAGTGAACTGAACATCAATAACATTGTTGTGCCCTTGATCTGTAGAAGGAACAACTGCCCAATGAACTAATTGTGCTTGTGTTCCATCAGAATACTCTGCACTGAATGAGCGATCTTTCGTAGTTTCCCATGCACTTAATTCTTTCCAGGCTGGATCTAATTGATCCGTAAAAACGTTTTGAACAGTAACGGAAGAGGTTGCAACACTAGAGCTAACTGTTGAGCGATAGCTAGAAGATTTTACGCTGGATTTACTGCTTGAAATATATATCGAACTGATACTGGCGCTTGAAGTTTTGCTTGAACTCGACGATCTTTTCATGCACGAGTTTGATATTGAACTTACAAAGCTCGAGGTGGCGCTTGAGCTAGAACTTTCAATTTTTTGAGTAATAACAATATTATCAATTTTTAAAACGTCTTTTATCGCAGGATTAATAAACGTTGAATCAAAACTTAAGCCTACATACATTAAATCATCATGCTTAGTAAGCGCCGATAATTTCACAGAAATTTTATTCCAACTATCGGCTTTAAATCTGGCAATTGAATATTTTCTGTGGGGTATCTCATAAACGTTATGATTTCTATCCATAAAATGCAGGCTAAATTTTAACTTACCATCGTCCACATAACTTTTTGGAACGTACACTTCCAATGACAATACCCCATCACCAGAACATGCAGATAATGTTGACGGCTCTAACAATTGGCCTGTTGAATAACTCATGGCTTCAGATAAAGAATAAGTCCAGCGGCCTCTAATAGAAGACCAGTCCGGGCTAAGCGTAGCAAAGGGGTTGATACTTGTAGTTAACGTTCGGATTTTGAATTGATCAACATGACTATCCGATGTTAGTGAAATTGCTCCGTTACCTTGCACACCCGCTATCCATGGAGAATCTAAATAATTTGCATAGCAAACCGTTTTCTTTGGCTTCACAACACGGCCTTTCACCCAACGAATATTGTCTATTTGGTAGTGTGCATTTGCCTGCTTGCCCCAGGTTGGTAAAATCATAAATCCGGTAGCAACTTTTGTAATATCTAATCCACGCTTTATCATTTCTGCAACAGATACTTCTACAGTTTGCCATTGGTTAAGCGCGGTGGGTCTAATAATGAGAGGCGTACTTCCGCATGGCCAGCCGCATTCAATATTAAATTCTATATCCGGTTTCGCCGTGCCTTCATTGATCACATTGATGTCAAAAATTAATTTTCCTGTGGCATATTCACTAAGATCTACGCTATTCGTGGCGGATACAGGTGCGAAAATATGCACAACACCGTTAACGATAGTTTGATTCGCATAATGAATGTCCAGCACTTGATGGTGTGCTGCATCGCCCGTATCAACAATCCCATACGACAAGCCTTCGCCAATGTTAGTGTCGGTAATTTCACGACTCGCAAAAGTTACCGAATTCATTTCAAAAATAGATGGGTTGCGCCATGGCGAGCAGATAGAATCAATAAAAACACCACCTGTTACATAAGCACAACCCGGAATTGATGAGCTTGATTTCTGTGGCTCATTGGCTTTGCTGAATGGAGTTCTACTAGTTGAAGCTTTAGAGCTGGAGCTGGACGATGCCGATGCGATTTCACTTACGAATACTGACGCAGCTAAACCCCACGCCACTAAGAACCCTTTAGTTTTCATGTTAAATCCTGATTTGATTTTAAAAGACAAGGCGGATTCAACTGCGAAGTGCATAACTCAACCCGCATAGAAAAAGAGATCAGCTACCTGTAAGCTCGTCGCTTTT
>JAYWHF010000444.1:0-2932 GCA_043777855.1 Gammaproteobacteria bacterium
AAAACGTTGGAATTCAAAACGCCAGCTGTTTTAATGCAAGAAGAAATGGCGGCTTTAGCTGCTTAAATGGTTATGCACTTCGCAGTTGAATCCGCCAATTCATTTTCACTCGCCGTTTTTAAGAACATATTCACCTCTTCAATGGTGGTTGCGCGCTCAACTTCAAAAACACAATCCGTAAGTGATGCATTTGCAAGCGGCACACGTACAGCATGACCATTCAAGCGACCACGCAGTTCTGGAAATATTTCCGCAATTGCCGTTGCCGAACCCGTTGTGGTTGGAATTAAATTCATACTCGATGCCCGAGCACGGCGTAAATCTTTATGCGGCTGATCAAGAATACTTTGTGTATTCGTTAAATTGTGAATCGTGGTTATTGACCCATGACGAATGCCAAGCCTTTCGTGAATTACTTTTACAATAGGAGCGAGGCAGTTAGTGGTGCAGGATGCCGCTGTCACAATAAGATGTTTTTCAGAATTAAAGAGATGATCATTCACTCCCATAACCACGTTTAATACACCCACTTCTTTTACAGGTGCAGCGACAACAACACGTTTGACGCCTTGCTTAAGATAGTCCTGTAAAACTGCAAAAGTTTTCATTTTACCGCTGGCTTCAATGACTAGATCACAGCCCGACCAATCCGTATCCGCTATTGCCTTGTGAGTTGTAACACGAATAGTTTTACCATTAATAATAATCTGGCCGTCATTTGCCTTTACGTCTTCAGACCAAATGCCTTGCACCGAATCGAATTTTAATAAATGTGCATAAGTCACCGCATCCGCCGCAGGATCGTTGATTTGCACAAACTCAAATTCTGGCCAATGCCACGAAGCACGTAATGCTAAACGACCAATACGGCCAAGACCATTAATGCCCATTTTAATTTTTTTCATGATAAGTATCCTAAAGTGTCTATTTTTTGGAAAACAGATTAACAACAATTTTTTGAGCGTTCAGGGCGATCACCCATGCAGCATAATTTTTTAATATTCTTATCAATAAAATCCTGATTGGCATCGGCAGTTTGCGACAAAACGATTTTCATCCAATTGGGCAGATCGGGATTAAGTCGATAGTAAATCCATTGCCCCTGGCGACGGTCTAACACTATTTTATGTTGCCGCAATAACGCCAAGTGACGGGAAATTTTTGGTTGTATTTCATCGAGCGCGGCCATTAATTCACACACACACAATTCGCCCTCCATCTGAATCAGAATAAGGCTTTTTAAGCGTGTTTCATCAGCAAGGCATTTATAGAACGGTAAGGCTTCAAACATCTTTTGGTGACTCCTAGGCTGTATTGGTTAACAGGCCGATTCATGAGGATTAAAGAGATAAAAGAGACTTTTTCAAGGCTATCCACATCGGCGGCTGACTGGCAGCCAACAATTATATACGGAAAATTATATATATTATTTTTCAGATATACAAACCTAACATTAACCCATCAAATCTTATCGAGATACACGCCACGAAATCTCAGTTGATATTCAATATCACTTCAATTATCATCCCATATGACAATTATTCTCAACTGCTAAGGTTTCCATTATGTTTAAAAAATCCTTTCTTGCCCTCACTTTTAGCGTGCTTGGCGCTCAAGCGTTTGGCGATTCATCAACCGAAACAGCCCTATGGAAAGCCATTAAAGAGCAACAAGTAACCATTGATGCACTTAAAGAAAAGCTTGGGCAAACCGAGGAACAGGTAAAAAATACCGATAAAAAGATCGAAGCTACTGCAGATGCAGTTAGTGAATCTGCCAAAACAAACGGTGCCAATGAGACCTTTGTAGGTGGTTACGGAGAAATGCATTACAACCAATGGAATAATCAATTAGACACCGGCAAAGACAAACGCGAATTAGACTTTCATCGCTTTGTATTATTATTTGGGCACCAATTTACCGATTCAGTGCGCTTTTTTTCAGAGTTTGAACTTGAACATGCTGTAGCAGGCGAAGGAAAGAAGGGTGAAGTAGAGCTGGAACAAGCCTACATTCAATGGGACTTTACCCGTAAGCACAACCTTAAAGCAGGTGTCTTTTTGGTGCCTATTGGCATCATTAATGAAACACATGAGCCCGAGACGTTTTATGGTGTTGAGCGCAACGCTGTAGAAAACAAGATAATTCCAAGCACTTGGTGGGAAGGTGGCGCCGCCGTTAGTGGCGAGCTGGCTGAGGGCTGGTCTTATGATCTTGCCGCTCACTCAGGGTTGGCTCTGCCTGATAAAAAATTCCTAGTTCGCGATGGCCGTCAGAAGGTGTCTGAAGCTAAAGCCAACACTAAGGCTTACACCGGGCGAATCAAATTTACGGGGATAGCTGGTTTAGAGGTAGCAAGCAGCCTGCAATACCAAGAAGACTTTTTGCAAGATCAAAACCCAACGGCAATTGCAGCTACCTTGTGGGAAGCACATGCCCAGTATCAATTAGGTCAATTTAGTCTTCGAGCGCTTTTTGCCGAGTGGGATATTGATGATGCCATTCAGGCAATCGCGACCGGTGCCGACAAACAAAAAGGTTGGTACGTAGAACCGTCTTATCGTTTTAGTGACCAATGGGGAGGCTTTGCCCGTTACAGCCTTTGGGACAACCAGGCAAGCGACTCCGGTGATTCTGAATTTACTGAAACGAGTGTGGGTATCAACTTTTGGCTGACCGAAACAACGGTGTTTAAACTTGACCTATTCACGCAAAATGCGCCTCTATTAAAAGATGAGTTCAGTGGCTTTAATCTGGGCGTGGGTTATTCATTTTAAACATCAACGCGCCGCTAATTCGGCGGCGCTTTTTCTCAACGTTTGTAACCCGCACTCACTAACTGGTCATTTGTAAAGAATACTCTTCACTTTAAAACGCGCCGTAAATACTTCCGTGTAGGCTCGAATCGGCATCCATGCCTCATACGGTTTTA
>JAYWHF010000445.1:0-2925 GCA_043777855.1 Gammaproteobacteria bacterium
TGGGTTGTGTCTGAGGTCTTCATAATGCCACCCCTCTATATGTAAGTAGTTCCAGCATGAGCAGTGATTTAAGGACGGCTCGGTAATAAGGTGAGATAAACCTAGCCCAAAAAAGGGTTTTCACCGCCATCCTTGAACTAAGTATATGCTAAAGATTTAAAAGGCAACATCTTTTATACAAAAGAGATGTGCTTTTAATAAGCTTCGATTTTTAGGAGTGCCTGCTTTAGGCAAAATGGTTTTAGTCCCGCTAGTTGGTACGTCCATGATTATTAAAAGTATGATGGTTGGGTGCATAACGACAACTATATGACGACTACACAGAACATGACGACTACGCAGATCACGACGACTACACAGATCACGACGACTACACAGAGTATGACGATGAAGATTCTTGCAGATGAAAATATTCCTCTCGTGGCCGAGTTTTTTCAGGCGATCGGCGATGTAGCGACAAAGCCCGGCCGTTCGATGACCGCTGCCGATGCACGCGACGCTGATGCATTGCTCGTGCGCTCTGTGACTCAGGTAAACCAGTCGCTTCTGGAGGGGAGCGAGGTTCGTTTTGTGGGCACCTGCACGATTGGGGTGGATCATTTGGATCAGGCTTGGTTGCAAGATAATCACATTGAATTTTCTAGTGCGCCGGGTTGTAACGCTAACTCAGTGGTTGAGTATGTGTATGCCGCTTTGTGTCAGTTGGATGTTAACTGGCGCGATAAAAAATTTGGGATCATCGGCTGCGGGAATGTTGGCGGCTTGCTTCATCAGCGTTTAATACTGCAAGGTGTCGCATGTTTTTGTTATGACCCACTGATCAGTGACAGCATGAATTCGGATCTGACGTCACTCGAAAATGTGTTGGCGTGCGATATTGTTAGCCTGCACACGCCTTTGACAACAAGCGGGCAATTTCCCAGCCATCACCTTATTGGTTTGTCGGAGCTCGCTCAATTAAAAACGGGAGCCGTACTCTTAAGTTGTGGTCGAGGTTCCGTCATTAATAATGCAGATCTTCTGCATTTTTTGCAGCAGCGGAAAGATGTACGTGTAGTGCTCGATGTATGGGAGCCTGAGCCTAATATTTCACTTGACCTACTTGATCGAGTATCAATAGGCTCCCCCCATATCGCTGGCTATAGTTATGACGGAAAACTAAAAGGCACAGAAATAATTTATCAAGTATTGTGTAAATATTTAAAGCGTGAGGCCATTTTATCGTTGTCACAATTGGTTAAGCCATTAACGCACAATAGGCTGCTGCTAGCAAAAGGACAGCTGCCTTGGGAGCAGGTAAAACAGCTCGTTAAGCAGGTTTATTCGATTGCCGATGATGATAAGCGGTTACGTGATTTGGCTTTGGCGGCACGGGCTAACAACGTTAATTTCTCTGAAGGCTTTGATACTTTACGCAAGCATTATCCATTGCGTCGGGAGTTTCATAACTACCGAGTCTTAGTTGATTCTGCTGAGGATTCCGTTGTGGCTGAGTGGCTAGGTATTTTAGGTTTTAATATTGATTGTACTTATGCAACTATTTCCTGAACAAAAAGACCGCTTGGAAAAAATAGACGTGCTGGAAAAAATAGACGTGCTATTGAATCGGCTTGCCGTTGAACGCGACCTAGATAGCCACCTAGATAGCTATAGAGTATTGCACGGTCGCGGGCACTGTTTTCCGAATCTGGATTTCGTTAATATCGATTTTTTTCAGCCGGTTTTATTGCTGACTTGTTATCGGGAGCCGTCAGAAAACTGGCTCGAAGGAATTATTAGTTTTCTGCACGATAAGTTATCGGCTGAATTGACGTGTGTGCTAGTGCAAAGGCGTTACTTGCCGAATGCGCCGTCAGAAGTTATTTTGGGTGAGCTGCCAGATAAGGTTTATTCGCGCCGCAACCAGCTACTCTTTCATTTGCATTTGGCGGCTCAGCAAAATTCAGGTTATTTTCTTGACATGGAGCCGGGTCGCTTATGGCTTGAGCAGCATGCGCAGGGTCAGCGAGTGCTAAATCTTTTTGCGTATACTTGTGCATTTTCGGTAGTCGCCATCGCGGCGGGCGCGAAACTAGTTGTAAATGTCGATATGAGCCGCAACGCATTAAACGTTGGGCGAAGTAATCATCAGTTAAATAAGTTGGCCAAAGACAGCAGTGAGTTTATCGCCGAAAATATTCTGAAGTCATGGGGCCGTATCAGGCGTCGAGGCCCCTATGATCTAGTAATTATTGATCCGCCGTCCTATCAGCCTGGTAGTTTTGTTGTCGAGAAAGACTACGCTAAAGTTATTCGTCGCCTGCCGGAGTTGATGCCTCTGGGCGGTTTAGTCTTAGCCTGCCTAAATGCGCCTGAGATGGATGAAACCTATTTACAACATTTATTTCAAGAGCATTTGCCCTCTGCACGCTTCGTAGAACGTCTAGCGCCCCATGCGAACTTCCCAGACGTGAACCCCGCGCAACAACTAAAACTAATGGTTTATAAGCTTTCAGCGGAAAAAAATATTCAGCGTTGATGGCGGTCTATTGAGAATAGCGCGATAAGAATTCTCCAAAGCGATTAATAGCCTTTTTTAAATCATCCTCTCGTGGCAAAAATACGATTCGGAAATGATCTGGGTTTGGCCAATTAAATGCTGTGCCTTGTACTAACAGAATTTTTTCTTGTATTAAAAAATCGAGCACCATTTGCTGGTCGTCTTTAATTTTGTACATGTCTAGGTTTAGTTTTGGGAAGAGATAAAGCGCGCCCTTTGGCTTAACACAGGTAACTCCGGGCACGGCTGCAAGCGCACTCATAGCTGCATCGCGTTGATCGCGCAGGCGTCCACCGGGAAGAATTAATTCGTTGATGCTCTGGTATCCTCCCAAAGCAGTTTGCACCGCGTACATGGCAGGTACGTTAGCGCACAGCCGCATAGAT
>JAYWHF010000446.1:0-2921 GCA_043777855.1 Gammaproteobacteria bacterium
AAACGCCTCAATATCAGTCCACACTAACCAAACTCTGAAAAGCATCGTCAAAACCAACTTCTATGATTCAAAATCTTGAGTTGTTCAGACCATCCTTAACCTCTTCAAAACCTAGAAAATATGCTATTTCACCCGCTTCCATCGTCGTGTTAACTAATAATTTTTGTGCAGTTTTCAAGCGTACCTCATCAAGAAGAGCTTGGTAGCTGGTATTTAAATCGGTTAAGCGCCTTTGTAGGGTTCGTGGACTAATACATAAATCCCGTGCAACCGCTTCAATACTAGGGCGTCCGCCCTGCATAAGCTTAGAAAGTGCGGTTTTGACCTGATGCTCTAAGGAGAAAACTGATTGCGAACTAATTTGTGCTTCAAGGCCGGGCAGTAACACAGAGATTACATCTGAATTACTCGTGACAAAGCGTTCATCAAAAGTATCGCGGTGATAGACCATCACATTTTGGCGGGCATTTGTGTTTACCGTGCATCCGAAATGCTTTTCAAGCCCTTGCTTGTGTTTCGTGGCATCAACGCGCAAATCGGTTGATACGCGATTTAATTCAACTCTGAGTGGAGGGATCGTTCTACCACTGCCATACTTGAGTAACAAATGAATGTTTGCAAAAGCTGAATCAACGAGTGCGGTTGGTGATTGATCTTGACTAAATTGCCAACGAAAAGAGATATACATCTCATTTTCAACCGGCGTTATTTGTATTAATTCGGGGCATGAAAGGCGTTTGTAGCGTGACAAGCGCTGCATAGCTTGCCCAAAATTATCAGAATGCAATGCCGCAAAAGTCGCGGGATCAAATTGGTCACTTCGCGCATCACCACCGATGCGCAAACCAATCAAAGCATTCCCACTTACTGTTTCAAGTGCACGCCAGAGATCAAAGTACTGTTTTGTAGTGACAAATTTTTTCTTTTGATGATTAGTGTCTTCCGGAATGCCAGCAGTTCGTAATATTTGTGCTGCATTCAGTCCAATACTCTCCAATCTTCTTAGACCGACTTCAGGCAGAGGAATTCTGTCAGCTGGCAATATGTGCTCCGAGTATTAAATTTACTAAATTTGAACTCATTGTTTTAACAGAACGTTTGTATATATTTTTGCTCTTTGGTGTGCAAATCCGTCGATTACAAAGCCCATCGCGCCAATGAGTATTAAACCAATTGCTAGTCCATTTATAAAGTCTTTTTGGGTTGCAAAAGAAATAGTGATCCCTGCAAGTACCAGTACTGCCCAAAGAACATTCAAGGCATCCACCAAGTATTCACGCCAGAAGGGCCTTGGAAACGAGCAACTTCTTTCTTGACGACTTCGTTCGCGTTCATAGTGTATTGCTTAGGCAGTTCAGCAATTCTTTGGTTGTTGTTGTAAACCCCAAAACTGCCTGCACAAAACGTAAACAGCGCTAAGAATGCAATGGGATACAACAAACCTTTAACTATGACGTTGCGGTCAATATGCTGCCACATTGCTGCAGCAACGCCCATCATCAGCAAACCAAACAAAGTCAATAAAAGCGCTTCAAAGCGTTCACCTTTGTAATAGGTGATCAAGTGTTGAATAAAGTTCATATAAGCCCTACGGTTTTGGTGCTTTGCCAACTTCTAATTTAGCAAGATTAGAGCCAAATAGCCACTTGGCAAAAGACAACTCCATTGGCGACAATGGTTGATTCATTGTCTTTATTTGCATCTTTTGGAAAGCTCTTTCAGGCAGAATTTTTTTCATAAAAGCGTACAGCTTGGCATCACCACCCGAAATGATATTTAGTTTACCCATTTTGTTATTAGCGGCCTTGAAAATTTCATTTGCAATACTAGTTGGCGAAGTTACGCTAGGCACAGATTCTTGCGCTGATAAAAATATTTTGAAATATTTTTCATAGAATTTGAAAACAGGGCTAGTTTCAGTGCCACCGTCATCTAACTTGGTAAATATTTTCGTGGCATGAAGACCTGGATAAATTGCTTTTACTTCGACGTTGAAAGGCGATAACTCAATACCAAGACTTTCGGTTATGCCACGAACCGCCCATTTGCTGCTGCCGTATGCCGCAATAAAAGGGTAATTGAATTGGGCACTCGCAGAGGCAAGATTAATAAACATGCCATCCAAATTTTCCCTAAAGTGAGGGATAAAAGCTTTTGTCACAGCAAAAACACCGAATACATTGGTATCAAACTGCTGCTTGATTTGTTCCATCGTTGACGTTTCGGTAGGCCCCATCAAACAATATCCAGCATTGTTGACGACGACATCAATTTTTCCGAATTGTTGTATCGCACTATTTGCTACCAGCTTAACCTGTTCAAAATTAGTCACATCCAATTCGTAAACCGTGACATTAGGTAGATGTTCGAATAGGTTAGTTTGAATATGAGAACCACGCATAGTAGCCGCAACATTCCATCCAGCTTTTGCGAAAAGTTCGACAGTTGCTTTACCAAAGCCAGAATTTGTGCCAGTAATAAAGATGGTTTTATTTTTCGTGACTTTGCTCATACATACCTTGCTACGGTGGTTAAAAAGCAATCATCACTTTTTATATGGCGTTTATAAAATCAAATCGCGACAATATTTAATCCAATTGCGCCAATCTGATGGCGCAATTTCCCCGCTTGAATGGTCATTTAACCGTCGTCTCCATCAAACTCCTAGTCACCACAGGCGGCGACTCCCCAACGTGAAACGCCAATTTCCTGTCGCGCAGGGCGACGTCGGCTGTGGTGACGCGGTCGAAGCGGCGCAGGTGGTCGTTCCATGATTCGTCGACGATCATTTCTACAAAGCGGCTGGGTTCGTTGATGTCGTGGAGCAGTTCCCACGACAACGCGCCGTGCGAGAGGCGGCTGCGGCGGCCTTCTATCATCAAAGCTCGAAACTCGACGGCTCGGGCGGGGTCGATGCGGTA
>JAYWHF010000447.1:0-2919 GCA_043777855.1 Gammaproteobacteria bacterium
GAAAAACGTTGGAATTCAAAACGCCAGCTGTTTTAATGCAAGAAGAAATGGCGGCTTTAGCTGCTTAAATGGTTATGCACTTCGCAGTTGAATCCGCCCGATAAAGCTAAGCCGTAATTTTGGAAAAGAAAATGCACTTTGCGCAGGCCTAGATGAGGTTGCAGGAGATTGCTGTATCTGCTTAGATGCTGACATGCAGCATCCTCCAGAAATGATACCCGCAATGTATAATCTGTGGAAAAAGGAGGGATTTGATGTAGTGGAAGGAGTTAAAGCCAACAGAGGAAAAGAAAATTTATTTTACAAAATTAGCGCTGGCCTTTTTTATAAAATACTTAAGAAAACATCAGGTATTGACCTAAGTAACGCTTCCGACTTTAGGCTACTTGACCGAAAGGCACTGGAAGCTTGGAAGCGGATGCCGGAAAAGCAGACTTTTTTTCGCGGCATGTCAACCTGGATAGGGTTCTCCCGCACTCAAATTCAGTTCAATGTTGCAGAAAGGCAAGTGGGTGATTCCAAGTGGTCTACTTTAAAACTAATTAAATTTGCCTTAGGCAGTATTACATCCTATACAGCTGCACCTCTATATGCATCTGCATTTATTGGCTTCACTCTTTTAGTAGCATTTCTCTTTTTACTTTTGCAAACAGTTATTATGAAACTTTTAGGCTATGCAGCTGACGGCTTTACAACGGTAATTGCTCTCCAGTTAGTTATAGGCGGAGTACTCATGATGTCAGTTGGGGTTATAGGGATATATATCGAAAGAATTTACGAAGAGGTGAAGGCTAGGCCTCGCTACATTATTCAGAAGACACTCGTTAACAAAAACAATAGTGCAGCTTCATCAGATAGCGAAGAGAGAAAATGATGTTATTTTGGAATACGTTTCTTACTGGTTTTTTTTGGGCTGCTGTCTTTGTTGTAGTTGCCTGCCGTTACAAAAAAATAAAATACGAGGATGTACTAAATAGCAGCTTTAAACTTGACACCTACTTGAAAAAATACCGTGCTAGCGCTCGCACAAAGTGTCATTACAATTCTCGCATTAAATTTCGGAAAATTGCTCGCGCCTGTAGCCGTCGAGAGTATCGCGTTATAGAGACAAATAGGCCATCAATTAAGACAAGCAGCAACTATCGCCGCACGCCTCATAGCAACGACGCTAACAGCCTCCACAAAAGCACGATGACTGATTTTCTTTTGAAGCACGCCGATAGCCTTTGGCTAATTTCTATTTTGCTTATTGCATTTGTTGTTAGAGCCTGGGACTTCGGGTTCATACCCGGCGGCATTAATCAAGATGAGGCTATGGGCGCTGTGGATGCTAAAGCGTTAGCTGACTATGGCACCGATCGATACGGCATGAGGTATCCCGTTCACTTCACCGCATGGACGTATGGCCAGATGAGCGTGCTTTTATCTTATCTAATGATACCCTTCATCAAAATAGGGGGCTTGACCGAAATCACCACACGGCTACCCATTCTAATTGTCAGTTTATGTGGCCTGCTCGCATTGTATGGTTTTATAAAGAATTCTTTTGATCGAACAACTGGCTTAGTCGTGTTGTTTTTAGCAGCAATCAACCCCTGGCACATAATGCAGAGCAGATGGGCGTTAGACTGCAATGGCTTTCCACATTTTTTCATGATCGGCTGCTATTTTTTGGGCATAGCTCATAAACGAAATTTATACTTACATCTTTCGATGATTTCATTTGCGTTATGCCTCTACTCATATGGGGTTGCATTTGTAGTTGTACCTATATTTCTCCCAATTTTAGCGGCTTATGGATTGGTTAGAAAGTTATTCTCGGTTAAGCAAATTATTGGAGGTGCAGCAACTTACTTATTATTTTCGTGGCCTATTTCGATGGTTATGATTATTAACTTCCTAAGAATTCCCACCATCAGCACACCCCTATTTACAATTCCATTTTTTGAAGGCAGCGTCAGATCACAAGACATTTTATTTTTTTCACCGGACGTCTGGGGCCAAATAAAAATAAATATTGATTGCTTTATGAAGGCAGTGCTACAACATCCAGACCTTCTATGGAACGCAACCGACGATTACGGCACTTTCTATCTATTCTCTCTCCCACTGGTTATTTTGGGTTTATCTATCACATTCAAAAAGGCATTTCAACGTGAAAACAATTCAGCTGATGGGAATACAAAGCCGCCGATGCACTTGAGTTACATCATTATTATACTTGGCCTACTCGTCTGCATCTGGACTGGAATAGTTATCGCCACTGTAAATGTAAATAGAATTAACATAATATATTACTTCTTTATTCTGTTGGCCGGCGTTGGTCTTGCGCAAGTACTGAAGCAATTCAAACCTCTCTTTATTCACCTAGTATCGATATACTCGTTGTTCTTTTGTCTATTTTGCCATCATTTTTTTGTCGTTTGGCCGCAACAAATTGGCCCCGTTTTTTTTGTTGGATTGGGCCAAGCGTTAAGTGATGCAGCCAAAATAGATACTCCAAGGTATTACATTTCCAGAAGCAATTCATACAGTGAAATACTGACCATGTTTCACCACCAGATTGATTCCAAGTATTACCTCGGCGAAAGATTTATGGCGACTCATAAAATGCCCTCCTCCGCTACTGTTGCCGGAAACAAATACGAGAGTACTTATAACGAACGATATGTATTTTTCGATCCAAATACGCATCACGTTGATATCAATGAACCCGCGGTCTACGTGATAGAGAATTATGAGAAGCCACTGTTCAATTTATCGAATTACGAGATTACTGACTATAGAGATTTTTCCCTTTTAGTGCCAAAAAATCTCCGGGCTCGCCAATAATCATTACATCGTGGAACCTTCAACCGGCAACTAAAACACAACGCGCAGCCCGCCGCCCGTCGACAGGAATTACATAACCTCGCGCAA
>JAYWHF010000448.1:0-8073 GCA_043777855.1 Gammaproteobacteria bacterium
ACACATCGCTGACGGCAGTCACGTTGCGCCCGCCTTCCGGCTCAAAGACTTGCGCGACCAGCGAGAGACGGTAAGTGGCTTTGGCAAAACGCTCCAAACCTAGGTTGAAACTGGCTTGGCCATTATCGTCCGTTTTCGTGTCTGTAAGCTGTTGTTGTTGGCCTTCGTTGAAGGTGCTGGGGTCATAGAATTTGTAGTCGCTGTACCCGGCGAAGCTAGGTACGGCGGGCGAAAGAGTCATCTGGCCCGCAACGCGGCGATTCGTGGCCGGCGTACCAAATAAATTAATAGCGTCGATCTTGGCAACTACTTTCTCTGGCGCAATCCATCCTGCCACTGGTTGTTCGGATAAGCGGGCGTTAACCTTTATGCGGTCCGGTTCAAACTCTTGCACCTTCAATGCGGTGCTGCCAAGGACCTGATCGCGGTGATTATTTTTCACCAAATAGACCGAGGCCGAGTAGGTGCCGGTGGGCGAACTGAGTTGCGTTGAGTAACTCAGTTCGTTAAAACCGGTGCTGTTTGCGGCGAAGATGTGGTGATAAACCGCCATCCCACGGGGATCAGTGATTTCCAGCTCCAGCGGGATCCCCGCCAGTGGTTCTTGCCAATCTTGGGTGCGCAAAATAGTGCCGAGATGAATTTCTTCCCCCGGGCGGTAAAGGCCGCGATCACTGAAAATATAGGCACTAAGGCTATTGGGGTTGACCTCTGTGGCAACGCCCCCCGTGTCAAAGCGCGAAAAGTTGAGGCGATGCTCGGCATGGTTGTAAGGCAGAAAAGACATATCCTCGCCATTGTGAGCAACGATCATAAACGGCGTACGTTCGCGCGTGTGCTGGCTCGACAGCGCGGGCAGTTGCACCTTGCCGCTGGAATCAGTGGTACGGGTTTCAAGCGCTAAACCGTTGCGGCCTATTAATTCGATTTTTACGTCGGCGAGCGGTTGGCCTTTCGCGATGGATTGAACATAAACATCTTGGCTGCCGTCCTTGTTGGTTTTTAGCAGAATACCAAGGTCAGTAACAATCAAGAGACGCTGGTCTTTGTCCTCCGCGTTGTTATAGTCAGCGCGGCTGGTGGAGCCGCGCTTGGCCTCATCCTGAAGGTTTAAACCTGTCGCGCGTACGAGAAATACGCCTAATTTCGAACGGCCGGGGCTGTCATTTTCAAAGTAGCCGTTCAAATCTAAATGGTCGTATACGGGTTTGCCCGGCGCTTTACTGGCCGCTGGATGAATCTGTGTAAAACGCTCTACCACGCGATCTTCTTGCGCGTTACCGTAGTCGTCCCAATAGGATTGATTTGGCACCGTAAAGTTGCCATTGGTCAGCGCTAAAAATTGATGCAGTTGGTTGGGTAGCAGGCGTCCCACGTCGAATTCCACACCGTCTAGGGCACGGCTCACGGCACCGAGCTTGCGCTCACCGTTTAAACCCAAAATAACCCCTTCGCCCAATAGCTTCAGCGAGCTTTTGTAGGGATCAACTTGAAACGTATTGACGCTAGTCTGGGCGGACTGGGTGCCACCCACGGCGATAATGCCGGGCGAAATTTCGGTGTAAATGTAGCGGCCTACGGGTGCGCGAAATTGGTAGCTGTGCAAGGTTTGGTCTGGGTCGTCACTGGGAAGAAGTTGCAGGGGAAGAGCTTCCGCCGCCGTCAGTACTTGTTTGTCCACCGCCTCGGAACTCCAATCATAGGGGTAGCTACGCGACCCTTGTTTACTCGCGTTTGGGTGCATCTCGGGCAATAGCCACGCTTTAATCTTCTTATTCAAGCTGCTATCAGTGACGGGTGCATTGCTGTTAAAAATCAACACTTGCTCAGGCTCCATTTTTTCATTGTCAGCCAGAATCATGCTGAAATCATTGAAGCCTAAGCTATAGCGCCCGGGTATGGTGATGTTGCTGGTTTGGTCGCTTTCGGTGGCGGCTCCGCCTCGCGCGGCGTGAATACCTTTTTTCAAGCGCAAGGTCATGGGGGTGTTTTCGCGCGGCAGCGTTAAACTGTGTGAGTGAATATACGCATTGAGTTTAAGTTTGTCGTAGGTCACCGTAAAACCCGTAGACTCACTGTTGAGCCCTAAAAACGCGGCGTCTTTGGCGAATTCAAGGCTGATATTTTTTTCAAACTCTTGCGCGTTTATGCTGTGACTAAAATGCACACTTGCGACAAGTTTTTTAAGCGCCGGGTTACTAGGGTCTTGATAAAACTGGTTCTCGGTAATCTGTACAGCAAAGGGCGCCGTTTTAAAGGTGTAGTCGTAATTTTCAAGGCGAACCTGAGGCGCAAATAAACTTTCCTTGGCGAGTGTGAGTTCAAAGGCTTGCCCCACCGGCCAATCAGCCGCGGGTTTGAAAACTAATTTACGATCGTTTTCCCATAGCCATTGTCCAGCGATCTTGGGCTTAATATTGACACCTTTTACAATGGGTTTGCCGACAGCCTCGAGAGGAGCGACCGATTCATTGCACTTAACAACGAGTGTATCTATGTCGGGCTTATCTTCCGGGAATTGAGTGAGCGCCGGTGCGGCCACCTCGCATTGGGGGAAAATAGGTTGGGGTAAATGAATGTACCAGCGGTAGCCGAAGAGACCGCCCGCGCAGAGTAGTATCAAGAGAAAGCTGCTGGCGATACTGGTTTTGGGTTTGCGCTTTAGTTGCGCTGCAAAAGCGCTGAGGTGTTTACCGCACCAACGCATCCAAGGCGGCAGGTTCCAATGTACTTCGCCAAACACGCCGCGCAATAGCCACAAGAAAACTCCTTTCACCGTCGCCATACTTTTACGAATTCCGTTCATTACAATCGCCCATTTCGCCTGCATAGTACTCTCTCTACATGATTAATCCTGAGCCGGAATTGTAGCAGGCTTTTCTGCCGATGCCCTTCGGCGTGTGGGTCAAGAATGAGGGTCAAGAATAAGCGTCAAGGATGAACGTAAAGAGCGAACGTAAAGAATGAACCTCAAGAATGAACGTAAAAAACGAACGTCACGGATGAGCGGCTAGATTAAAAGTCAGCGTGATGTTAACCATGCTCGGCGAGGGGCTTGCGGCCATGCAATCATAGCCGCGAAATTTGACGGGGTTTGGTTATTCAATTCAATTCAATTTAATAATAAATTCTCGAGGGCCTTTTCATAAATCCGCGTTAACTTATTAAGGTCTTCCGCGCTAATGCATTCGTTCACTTTATGAATCGTGGCATTGATAGGGCCCAGCTCGATGACTTGGGCGCCTGTGGGTGCAATAAAGCGCCCGTCTGATGTGCCGCCAGCGGTTGAAAGTTCTGCATCCAAACCGGTTTCAGATTTAATCGCCGCAACCACCGCATTGACCAAGTCACCCCGTGGCGTTAGGAAAGGTTGCCCGCTTAATATCCATTGCAGATCGTAGTTAACTTTATGTTTATTTAAAATGGCTTCTGTGCGCTCGCGTAAAATCTGCTCAGTTAATTCTGTTGAAAACCGAAAGTTAAATACGACGGATAATTCACCGGGAATGACGTTGGTGGCGCCGGTACCAGCGTTGATATTGGAGACTTGAAAACGTGTCGCCGGAAAAAATTCGTTGCCATTATCCCAATGCTCAGCCGTGAGTTCGGCAAGCGCAGGCGCAAAGGCGTGAATGGGGTTGTCGGCAAGATGCGGATAAGCAACGTGGCCTTGCACGCCGTTAATTTTTAGAAGGGCGCCGAGTGATCCGCGACGACCGTTCTTAATCACATCGCCCACGCTGGTTGTGCTAGAGGGCTCGCCCACAATGCACCAGGCCATTTTTGTACGGTGCGCTTCTAGCCACTCCACAACTTTCACGGTTCCGTTAACCGATGGCCCTTCCTCATCGCTCGTAATTAAAAAGGCAATCTGATTTTTATGGTGCGGATGTTTTGCCACAAAATTTTCGCAGGCAACCACCATGCAGGCGAGCGAGCCTTTCATGTCGGCCGCGCCGCGCCCATGCAACATGCCGTCGATAATGTTTGGCGCGAAGGGCGCGTTGCTCCAGTTGGCTTCCGGGCCAGTGGGTACCACATCAGTATGGCCTGCAAATGCCAGAATTTTTCCGCTGTCACCATCGACACCTTTACGAATTGCCCAAAAATTATCAACTTCACCAAAACGTAAACGCTCGGTATGAAAACCTATGGCTTCCAAACGTTTAATCATCATGTTCTGGCAGCCATCGTCTTCAGGCGTTACAGAGCGGCAACGAATTAAATCCATGGCAAGTTGTAGGGTGGGTGACGCGAGAGGGGGCATGAATTTATCCAGTGGGGTGATGATTCAGCGTTAACTGAGTCATCACCGGGTTTCGTAAATTGCTAAATAAATTTTAGTCGGTAAGGTTGAGTGCTAGACCTGATCTTGCGCTGGCACTGAGTTAACTAGCCCTTAGATGCCTGCACCTGAGCAGCAACTTCTGCCGCAAAATCTATAACCACTTTCTCAATACCTTCACCCACTTCAAAACGGATAAAACTTTTCACCACAGCGCCAGAAGCTTTCGCCAGTTGCGCAACAGTTAACTCGGGGTTTTTTACAAAAGGCTGGTCGTTCAAGCTACTCTCTTTAAGAAATTTATTAATGCGCCCCACCATCATTTTTTCAACAATTTCTGAAGGCTTACCAGCCATGTCGGGCTGGGCACGAATAATTTCCTTTTCTTTTTCAACAATAGCAGCAGGCATTTGATCAGCATTTACTACAGATGGATTAACCGCTGCAACGTGCATAGCAATATCTTTCGCCAATTCAGCGTTACCACCTTGAAGTTGTACTAAGACCGCAATACGGTTATTCAAGTGCAGGTATCCAGCAACCACGCCACCTTCAACCAATTGAATACGGCGTACGCCAATATTTTCACCAATTTTTTGCACCAAGGCTTCACGCGCAGACTCCAATCCTCCAGACATCAACGCGGCAACATCTGTTTGCTTGTCCGCAAAGGCTTTTTCCACGACTTGATTCACAAAGTTTAGAAAGTTCGGTTCACGCGCCGCGAAATCAGTTTCAGAGTTCACTTCAACCACAATCGCATAGCTGTTGTCATTAGCGACTTTAACCGCTACGACTCCGTCAGCAGCAGTGCGGTCAGCTTTCTTCGCGGCCTTTAGGCCAGAAACCTTACGCAAATTTTCAATCGCTAATTCGATATCGCCGTTTGCCTCAGTCAAAGCTTTTTTGCACTCCATCATGCCCAGCGATGTACGGTCACGCAGTTCTTTTACCATAGTTGCAGATATAGCTGTCATGGTTTTTTCCTCAATATAAGTTCAAATGTTGGTTTGAATGTGCTGATTAGAAAAAAGGGGGCTAAGCCCCCTTCATCGTTAGCTCAGCGCACCAAGCACGGCGCGCTAGCTTTCAAGCATTTAATTATTCCGCGGCCGCTTCAGAAGCCACATACTCATCTTTATTAGGTACTGCAGATACTGATTTAGAGCCCTCCAAACAGGCGTCCGCAATTGCAGCCACATAAAGTTTGATAGCCCGAATCGCGTCATCGTTACCCGGAATTACATAGTCAACGCCTTCCGGGTTGCTATTGGTATCTACTATGCCAATTACTGGAATGCCTAACTTGTTAGCTTCTTGAATGGCAATGCGCTCATGATCAACGTCGACTATGAAGAGTGCATCTGGCAAACCGTTGATATTCTTGATGCCACCGATTGAACGCTCTAGTTTTTCCATGTCGCGTGTACGCATCAGCGCTTCTTTTTTGGTTAGCTTGGCAAAAGTACCATCTTGGCTTTGCGCCGTCAGCTCAGACAAACGGCGAATGGAGGCGCGAATGGTTTTGTAGTTGGTCAACATACCACCGAGCCAGCGGTGGCTGACAAAGGGCTGGCCAGCGCGTTCAGCTTGCTCTTTAATAATTTTTTGCGCAGCGCGCTTGGTGCCTACAAACAACACCTTTTTCTTTTGTGATGCCATTAAAGTGACCAAATCCAGAGCTTGGTTGAACGCAGGTACAGTGTGCTCTAGGTTGATAATATGAATCTTGTTGCGGGCACCAAAGATATAACGAGCCATCTTTGGGTTCCAATAACGTGTTTGGTGGCCAAAGTGAACTCCGGCGGACAACATTTCGCGCATGCTTACAGATGCCATAATAATTTTCCTATGATTGGGTTAGGCCTCCATACACCCCGCGAACCAACCCATGAGCTTGCGCATTGGGCACCCAGGTTTTGCGTGTCGGCGTATGTGTGACGTTAATAAAAAGTAGGTAACGTTAAAATTGTAAACCTAGGTTAGCGAGACAAATCTGGTTGGCTATCGCCCGATAAAGCTCGAGTCCTCGCAAATTTTGGTCTAACTATCTTCCCTTTTACGGCTACAAAAACAGAGTAGACCGGAAAAAGAGGCGCGCTTTATACCACAGAATGGGCTAAAACTAAACCTTTTCCCTCTAAAGAGAACAATAATCGACCGGAAAAAGTAAATTTTTTAAGCCGCAACTCCCGAGCCTACACGCCCCAAAAGATGCTTTCGTGAACCTTAGTCAAATAGGGCGCGAATCGTTTAGAATGCGCCTTTGCCCATCAGCCAAGAGCTCCCTAGTTCATGTCCGTGATAATAAAGACTCCCGCCGAAATCGAAAAAATGCGCGTCGCCGGACGTATGGCCGCCGACGTGTTGGAAATGATAGGCCCACATGTGCAGGCTGGTGTCACTACTGCCGATTTAGACAAACTTTGCCACGATTATATCGTCAACGTGCAAAAAGCTATTCCTGCGTGCCTAGGTTACCGCGGCTTCCCTAAATCCATCTGCACCTCTGTGAATCAGGTGGTCTGCCACGGCATTCCGTCCGATAAAAAAATTCTCAAGAATGGCGATATTGTGAATATCGACGTTACAGTTATTCACGAGGGCTACCACGGCGACACGAGCGCCATGTATTTTGTTGGCACCCCCGTACCTCATGCTGAGCGTTTGGTCGCCATCACTCAAGAATGCATGTATAAAGCTATTCAATTGGTGAAACCCGGCTGCACATTGGGCGATATTGGTAGCGCCATTCAACTGCACGCCGAAGCTAATTATTATTCTGTGGTGCGCGAATACTGTGGCCACGGGATTGGCACCGTGTTTCATGAAGACCCCCAGATTTTGCATTACGGCCGTCCCGGCACTGGGATGGCGCTAAAAGAAGGCATGGTTTTTACGATCGAGCCAATGATCAATGCCGGCAAACCACACACCAAGTTAAAGAATGATGGCTGGACAGTTGAAACGAAAGACGGCCGTCTCTCCGCGCAATGGGAGCACACCATGGCAGTTACCAAAACTGGCGTTGAAGTTTTGACGGCCCGCCGTGACGAAAAATTTTGATTTGATCTGATAAAGTTCACCACACAATTTACTGTAATCGCACACCCAAAACGGCTTAGCGGAAACTTAAATATATGTCGACATTAGCCATGCCTTATTTCGAGCGGCCTTTATTTTTCTTTGATCAAAGTAGATTTCGCCTTGCCCTAACACAACAGCCGCCAATTACTGTTTTTAAAGACGCCATCAACGCCGCTAATACGCAATTTAATTGTCGCTTTATCGAAGGAGAGGACATTCGTGCCCTCGTTTATGATCGCGCGTTGTTTATTGATTGCATACTGCACTATGCTTGGTTTCAATTTGATTGGCCGAGCAGCATTAGTCTTGAAGCTGTTGGCGGTTATGGCCGTGGCGAACTGCACCCGGCGTCAGATATTGATATATTGGTTTTGCATCGCGCTGAAGTGCTCGATAGCTGCCAACGCGACATAGAAAAATTTCTAACATTTCTATGGGACATCCGTCTTGAAATCGGCAGTAGTGTGCGCACCGTGAAGCAATGCTTAGATTTGGCCCGCAGCGATATCACTGTTGCTACTAACATTATGGAATCGCGTACGTTAGTGGGTGACGAATCGCTACGTCATGAATTATTGCAGCAATCATCGCCAAGCAATATGTGGCCTGCCGATACTTTTTTTAGAGCAAAGTGGAACGAGCAAATAGCACGTCACAAAAAGTATAACGATACTGAATACAATTTAGAACCCAACATAAAA
>JAYWHF010000449.1:0-8061 GCA_043777855.1 Gammaproteobacteria bacterium
CACCACGCTGCGCCCCACCAAACCAGCCGGGTTTTTCAGCAGCAGTCATCAATCGCCACACACGGTTAGCTGCGCCGTTGACACCACGAACCGCAATACCTGCCGTGCGAGCGCCAGCATCACGATAGCCAGCAGTGTTAACAAACGGCGTAGACCCACCATCAATCCAACGGATCGTGCCAGTAAAACCAAACGCTGTTGGTACGGCTGTATTGCCGCCGGGAGAGAAGTAATAACCGTCGCCCATAGCGCGTTGCTTCATGGCTGTCCAGCTAGCGACTGTGACACCTACACCGCTACCGACTTGAGAGCCGGGCGCGAGTGTGTCACCGTTGCCAAGCTGCCATACTTGGTTGTCACCACGCGATGCAATCTTAATCCACTCGTCAGGATTGGTGAATGGGCCAGCGGTTGCGTTGGTGTTGGCAAGGTAAGAAACGATTAAGAAGTTACCTGGAACAGAGCCTTGAGCCGTACCGTACACATGGCGGTAGTAGAGGCTATCCCAGTTGTTAAGTAGGATGCCGCCCGTATCGACCGCAGAACCTGCAACAGCAGGCACAATAGCGCGAGTGCCGCCGCCAGCTACAGGCACGGCAAAGCCATCGGCTGGCATATCAATACGGAAGTGACCGCCAGGCTCTGCTACGTTAGTGCCAGTGGTCATCACATGATAGAAGCCAGCCCATCGAATTTCATTGGCAATGCTAATCTTTGTCGCCGCCTGTGAAGTCCATCGATGCTGCAAAGCGGGGCGAGAACCAGCTTGGAGATTCCAAGCGCCCCAAGTCGTGCCATTTACCGAAGTGCGGTAGTAGCTGCGACCATCTTCCAAAAAAACGCGCTGAATGACCGGCCCGCCCGAAAAGTCGGTGCTCGATGAATAGCGGCGGGTAGTCTCAAGCTCTACGTAAGTTGGAACTGCAGCGAAGCCAGCGCCGGTTAAGCCAACGGTAGCCGACTGCTTAAATGCGTAGCTCACACCGGCGGCGTAGTCTTGCGGATTTGGATTTGTTGCGCGCAAGTCAGGGCTAGATAGCGCGTTGCTTAGCCGAATCTTGCCGAGCAAGTCAACACCTACAGCCGTCATGTTTGTGTCCGTCACACCAGCGTCGCCAGATGATAGCTGCGCACTGTTGCGAGAACGCAAGTCGTCCAGCGTCAGGCCAGAGTCGCCAGACACTGCCGTATCAATCTTGGTCTGTCCGGTGCGAACGATGGAGTCTGCTACGTCTGTAGCGCCGTCTGGCATTTGACCAGTCGGGTCAGTACGCCAAAAGTCGGATCCGCTGGCAGTGGTAGGCGCTTCCGCGTGCCATGTGCCCGCGTCAAACGAGAAGTCAGCGTAGTCGTTTGCACCGATCAGCTTCGAGCCGATGGTGAACGGGTTGGAGCCCGCGTTGGTAACGCGGAAGTCGCGGCCTGAGCGTGCGTCCGTTGGTACTGGTAGCGTGAATGTCAATCCTGCGGCAGAGGCAATAACACCGGCGTGGCTTACGATATCTACAGTGGCAGCAGCAGTACCAATAGCAGCATTAGCGCCAAGCGTGATGTTAGGTAGTTTTTCGCGGAGCAGGTAGCTATTTACTTCTGACATGTTTTACCCTTATGCGTCCAGAGAGATTCTAGCCAACGCTACTGCGACTGGCACAAAAATTGTAACCGAGTTGGTGCTTTCGGCTATGACGGTGGCTGTGATGATTGCGCCTGTTGCGTTGTTGCGCACTTCCACCTCAACAGGCGAGAAGCCGAAGTTGTGTGTGATCACGTTGTTGCCTGCAACCAACGGTTGTGTAACGCGGAATACGTCGTTTTGCTGAACAAACAAGCCGTTTGTCCCAACTGTTAAACTCATTTATTGCTCCTTTTAGTGCTTGTCAGAGCAGCCTAACAAAAAAAATAGTCAAGCCGCTCTAGCTAGCCCTATGCTGATGCCCAATTGATCGCAACATAACCGGCAGTTGCCGCAGCCGCCACGACCAACACCGACGCTTCGGTTACGCCAGCCACAGCCGGGACGGTTACAGGAACAATTCTGATTGAATCAATAGAGCCAATAGCGCCGGTTGCCGAATCAGTCGCGCCCTCGTCTGCCAGGTCAAAGCTATACGTACCACCAGCAGGCACAATAAATGTGCGCGTTGCTGCCGCGCCAATAGCGACAGTCCCAGCTGTAAGCGCCACCGTGCCACGCACTACGTTGTTAGACACGTTGTAGATTGTTGCGCCTTGTTGTGGCTGCAAGTTATTGAACACCATTGCAACGCCTGCGCCCGCAGCAATTACGCCGACTTGGGACTCCAGCTCTTTGGCCAAATCAGGTGCTGTAGGCGCGGAAAAACTACCATTAGTAAGAGACATAAAAACCTTTAAAAATTAGGGAATGAAAGTTGCTGTAATTCGCTGCTCTCCAGTGCCAGCAGCCATCATGAGAGCGGACGCTCCAAGATGATCCCAAGCGTCATTGCCTGTAATGGCTGACCAGCTCCACGTTTCCCCTGCTGATAGGGGTACGCCTGAGCCAGCATCGCCACTTACTGCGCCGTCGCCTGAAATTTGTTTAACCGTTACGGACTGAATGTGAATAGTCCCGCACGCAGCCACAATGTCTGCCATCGTGATAACGCCGCCGTTGCGCTCCAGATAAATCAATACCTTGCGGTCGTCTACCAAAGCGGGACAAGCGCCTAAAGCCCCTGCTGATGGTTCTGCAACGACTGCACCACTCGCATCCCGCCACAAAGTCGAGACTAGGGCAGGCGGTGTCGTGCTAACGCTGTAAAAACTAACTCTTTCGTACTGCAATCCACCGGAGCAGTATGGTTCACTCACCATGTCCAGCTTTTCCGTGCCGCAATCTGTCAACAGAGTGCGGTCGCCTGAGTAGATAGCGCCTGCCAGCGTGTACGCCTCTACTGTTGGGGCTGTGGCCAGCGGTGCTGTTGTGTCCCAAGCGGTGACAACGAGTACTTTTGTACCATCTTGAGCACAGAGGGTTGAGTATTCTCGGTCTAACGTAGCCGTTGGGCTACAAATCTTAACGAGCTGGACGGCCTGAGGGTGCGGGACAGTCTGCACTGCACCGACGATTGGCACGGGCGGCAAGTCAACGCCTGCGCAATCCTTGCCGATTGCCGCGCCTTTGTCTGATAGCTGCATGGTTAGTGCTGGCGCTGGCGCGATTGGTAGCGCTGGCAGCGCATGAGCGTTTAGGTCGTCAATGGACGTTTTGCAAGTGTCTGTCATAGATCGTCCAGTTGCTCAATGATTTTTGCGTAAGCGCTAAACGGGCGCGGATGACGCTTGTCACGCCACACAATCAGTGGCGCGTCCAGCCCGAACATCTTTACGCCTCGCTGGTTGATAGTTGCAGCATTGATCGTCATGAGCTGCTTGCCAAACATTGCGGTGGCGCTGGTGTCTGTTACTGCCGTCACGATGCCCGTACCATTTAAAAGGTGGTGGACAAGCGCGCCCGGTTTTAGAATTTCTTTGTCAAGTTGCATTTAAACGACTCCTGTCATTGATTGCTGTGGGTTGTATGTTCGCCCGTCGCGGGTTTGCGGTGGGTTTAGCCCTGCCGATTGGGTTTCTCGCCTGCTTGCCTGGCTTTGCATTGCTGAGGTGTTCACGCCTTTGCTATCAAAGTAGCCTTTAAGCGCGCCATGGACGGTCTCGTCTGGTACTTTTCCGGCTTGGTTAGCCTGCATTGCCAGCGGTAGCGCCTCGGTTAGCAGCCTTCCGCGTAGTTCAATCTCTCGCAAACCGTTAATTCCACGCCCGCGCACGATGATGTCACCGCGCATGTAGTGCTTGGGGATTTCGTCCCAAGCCATGTTCTCTGAATCAAGGTGCTCTACCATCGGCTCAATCAGTGAGCGGTCTAGATTTAGCACGGCTGCGTTCATCATCCGTTCGCCTGCTGTCTGGTCTAGCACTGCACCACCGAGCGTTGTTCGCGTAACGCCGCCCCTTGCCATACCGCTTAGCCCAGACACTACGCCGCTCATTTCATCGCCCTGACGTTTTAGCCACTCGATATGCTGGTCTTGGGCGCTGTAGTGCGCATCTATAGTGATCTGCTCAATGCCACGGCCATTGGCTGTACTGCGGTCAAGCGCTGCCATATTGCGTGCAAACGGCATGATGTTGAGGTCTTGCGGGCGATTGAAGTACCCCGCGTGGGTAATCAGGCTTGGGCCGCTGCTCATGTAAAAGTTGCGGTCACGCATCAAAGTAGCAATATTGAGCTGGTTTTGAACGTGATACAGCTTTGTCAGGATGCTCTCGCCTGCGTAGCTCGATGTCGATTTGGTGTGCTGGGCGGTGTAGTAGTTGCGGTAGTTGTTTTCGTAGGGCAACACTTCAAAACGGATAAGTTCGTCGTGGCAGATTTCAACCGTCACGTTCAAGTATTCGTCTTTGTCGTATCCTGTTTTACCAGCCTCAGCCAGTTCTGCGCCGCTGAATAGACCTTGGTGAACTAAGCTATGCGTTTGCTGCATAACCTCGTTTGTCTGTGCCATAGCGAGCCAATTGTTTTCTGTACCGTCCTTAGACATTTTGGCAATCGCAGCCAGTACACCATCTTTGCAGATTGATTCGTCCTCAGACCTGTAAAGCGCGATCAAGTCGCTAACGGTTCGCAGGGTTAGCTCGGTCACCCCGTTGCCATCTTGAGCGCTGTGAGAATCTGGTGCAAGGTACAAATTACGTGGGTCGATTGCTCTGAAACTAGGAGCGGTTTTAATAACTCGCTTGGATTTAGTACCCACCCATTTGTTGGTCGCAAAAGCCTTGGCTTCGCGGGCGCACATTGCTGTGTAGGGCTCGGCCATCAAGTTATGAGTAATGACTGGCCAAGCATCAAGCCATCCGCCAAAATCAAGCTGATCTGCTATGTAGTCAGCGCGGAAAGTGCAGGCCTCGGCTGCTAGCTCCTTGGCTTTGTCGTTGTAGGTCGTGGTCATCTTGTCCACTTGACCCTTGAGCCACACATCGATTTGAGGGTCTTTGACTGACTTCGTTGACTTACTCCAAATGTCGGGGTAATCCAGTCCAGTCTCAGCCAGTTGTTTGCTTACCAGTCTTGCAATGTCGATACTGATTTCACCTTTTTGGCTATCGTTAAGCGTCGGGTTGCGTGTCGGCTCAAAAACGAACGGCGCTTCAACGGCGTGGCTGTAAGTTCCATCGACGTACACCCTGGCTGCATCGACTTTGAGCCTGCCAAATGGATAATACGCCTGCTCACACAGATCAATACCAGAGCGTTGTCGCTCTCTAGCCACCTGGTCGGGGTCGTGAATGTTGTTGTACATGCGATATGTACGCTCAAACCACTTGTCAATTGTCGCGCCGCCAAATGCATGCTGCCCACGAAAGAGCTTCGCCGCCTGAAATCGGCTTACAACTGCGGTTTTAATGGCGTTGACACTCATACTGCGATGTTATCACAGTTAGTTAGCGCTTACAAACTTGATTAGTATGGAGTGTTTGCCGACACTGAGCCGGTTGAGCCTATTAGGGGGATGTGGACTGCGTATGTCAATGCTGCTGCGTCGGCTTCGTCTGGGCTGCGGCCTACTGCCTTCTTGATCTCTGACTTTGGGGCGATTTTGAGCCTGCCGCTGCTATCTCGGTCAATCATCACGGCGCTGAGCTGCTGTATCAGTGCTGCGTCTGGCGGTATCCGGTACTCATTGGCGGATTGCATGGCCAGAGCCAGCTCGCCATACATTTCAGCTCTTTTGTTGATGTACTTTTCGGGTTCGTAGGCTTTCGATGCGAAGTTAATGACGTTGCAATGGATACCTAGTTCTCTTAGCCTATCGCCTGCACCTACGCCTAAAGCGTAGTCAATATTGATAACAGGAGCCTGGCCGTCTTCGGCCTCGCATTCAAGGTAAAGCGTGCGGATTTTTGAAACTAGCTGCATGGTGTCCAGCTTGCTCAATCGCTCCAGCCGGTACAGCGTGTCAAGTTTGCGGTGGATAATTGCAGTGCTGTCCTTGCCCTGATGCGCCGGGTCAACGCCAATAATCCTGCGCCCGGTAGTCTTGCGCTGGCGTGTAAGGTCGATTTTTGAGGCTGCGGCCACGATTGACGGCGGAATCAGCAGATCGTCGGCGGCTGCGTAATCCCATCGTCCGTAAAGCAAAGCGTTGCGGTCTTGCTCGCTCATGAGCTGCAATCCTGCAATGTACGCCTGCTTTTGAACTTCAGACCACAAGGTATTGTCAGTCACCAGCGATTGAATGTAGCGCCGGGTCTTGCTCTGAGCGGGTATGACCACGCCGCCTAGCTCGATGGCTTCCGTGTTGATTGTCTGGAAGGTGCTTTTACCGTCCGGCGCTACCGCCCAATGAGCCTGCACCCAGGCAAAACCCTTGCCCTTTGGATTGGTCGTGCCGCAAATCATTGGGCGTAGGCCGGGTATGTCGCTCCTGCATCGGCTTGCCAGTAGCTGCCACCACTCTAGTGACGGTATGGTATCACATACTTCTTCTACGCCAATGAAGTCGTAACCGTTACCAATGTACCGCTCCAGATCGCCCTTGCTGGCGAGGTAGCCCATGCTGACGGTTGCGCCATTCGGCCATACCCACTCTTTTGCTTGCTCTTTCCACTGCGGTGGCGGGTTGCTGGTCGCTTCGTAGATGCGCCGCTGATACTTTAGGATGGTGTCCAAGTCTTCGTAGGACTTTCGTATTATAAGAGCACGGTACTCTGGGTGTGTAACCCCGATATTATTGAGACCAAGTGCCTTTATGATTAAGCCATAAGTTTTACCACCACCCGCTGAGCCTCCGAAAAGTATCTCGTCTGCGCTGGCTGCGAGAAACGAAACCTGTAAAGCGGACAGCTCAAACAGTGGAGCGGTCATTGCGGGTCGAGTGGGGGCATGATGATCGGCGCAAACGTGATAGCTTTGCCGTCGCTAGTAACGTCGATTTTGTCACCATACAATTTAGGCAGTAGCTTGCTGGCAGACCACTTCATTGCGTCAACCCTAAGCCTGTTCCTGGCTACCATTGCAGCGCTGAGCTCAACCGTCACCTCCTCACCTTTGTAGACCTCCACCAAGCAGGATTCCCCAGCCACAGAATGTATGTCTTCTGCAAATTTGTGCGCCATTGCCTCGCGCGCGCGCGCGTACTGCTCAATTCTAGTCGGGTCGGAATTAACCCAGTCCGTCATTGTCGCCCAGCTCACTCCGATATCAGCCGCGACTGTGCGCTGAGCCACAGCCTCGGCTATTTGTGCGCAAATGCGGTCGATGCCGTATGCGTTTAACTTGTCCTGTGCGCTTGGCGGCTCCAGGTGCTTTAATTTTTCAGTCTTTTTAGCCATGTGTCCATTGTAAGCGAACACTAACTAATTATGTATGTTGTGCTCTTTGGCATTGTCAATCTCGCTCAATATGCGCTTGAGCCACTTTGCGCCGCCGCGCTCAAACCATTTGTCTCTTTGCGCTTGGGTGTCTGGTAGCCAGCTTGCAGGCATAGGGCGATTTGGCGCTTTGGGCCTTCCTGCACCCGTCCGCCTCCCACCGCGCTCAATCGCGGCCAGCTCAAACGCCTACTGACGTTCACCCGCGCCACGATATTCTGCGAGCGATTTTCAAAAATGCAGTATGATATTGCGCATGCAAGAATCAAAATCAAAAAGAGGCGGGTATCGAGAGGGTTCCGGGCGACCAGTCGCACCCGAGCCTGCAAAGCCTCGTACCTTCAGACTCACAGACCGACAGGCCGAAACTCTTAAAATAGCGGGCGGGAATCAATATTTACGCAGGCACTTGGACGACCTAGGGAAACTACTTAGAAAATAATTGTTGACTAATGATTTATGTATGCTATGTATTCATACATCAACAAATTAAACAAGGCTGCAAAATGATCACTCAAGCGCAACGCAACACTTTCAGACTTGCCCTGGCATCAATGAACCAATTGTCCGACAAGGCTGTGGAGGATCAGGATATTGACGACATGTGCGAAGATGGCTCCGAGCGCATGGATGAGCAACAAAATTCTGGTGTAAAAACCATATCTTTTT
>JAYWHF010000450.1:0-2903 GCA_043777855.1 Gammaproteobacteria bacterium
GTAAAGCTCTGCCATGGTGATGCTACAGGTGGCCATGCGACCCGCGTGCTGGTTGAACATAGCCAGTACCTCCAGTGGACGCCGCTTGATCACGTAGATCACGATATTCGTGTCCAACAAATACTTCAACATCAAAACGCCTCACGGTCACTTTGCGTTTGCGCAGCACGGACTGGCAAAAAGTCGTCTGTTACAGCTCCGCCGTCCAGAAAAAAACTGTCCCAAGTTTGCCCCGCAGGACTGATGATGCGCTCGCTACCCCGTGCCCTGACATGAACTTTCTTGACCCCCTCAGGAAAGCGCGCATCTACAGGCAAACGCACAGCCTGTGAGCGGTTATTGGTGAATACGGTTGTGGTGGACATGTACAACTCCCGTTTGTTTGGATATAGCTTAAGTATATAGCAAATTTGTACGGAGTCATTGTCGGTGTGTTGGAGCTTGTGGTGGCTTGCGGCTTTCATTGCCAATGTCAATGCCTGTGGATCGCTCGCACCTGCAGATTGACACTACCCCTAGAAGACAAAAATTCAATCGTTTCGCCGCTCACCGCATCCAGCAGCGCACTAGCCAAAGCACTGTCGCGGTTGATACTGCCACTTGCGGGGTCGCCGATGCCACGGACTATTTGCGCACTGGCAAGTCGCCCATCGTCAAGATACTCGTAATCCACAGTGCCATCAACCTCGACACAAAATTCAGCATTTGCAGCAGTTTGCACTGTACTTTTCGTTTCGGACTGAAGAATATCTGCAGCCGACACTTTGGTTGCAGCAATTATTTTCGGAGCTTTGGCATTCTTGAGGATGCTGACACTACTTTTGTCGATCGACTAATCGGCCACTTGATCGATGCTTGCACGCCTAATGAACTGGTGCTGCGTGAACACAGCCTTAGATTGAACCGCGTCGCGTAAGGCCAGCAACTCTTTTGCCAGCTTATTTTTTGCTTCTTCTGAATTTTCAAACCAATCGGTACTCCAGATGCGCAGAATTTTCCAGCCTTTTGACTCAAGAATTTCCTGCCGCCATACATCATTTGTGCGGGCACGCCAGCTGGAGTGGTAGCGAGCGCCATCGCATTCAAGACCGCATAAATAATGGCGACTTTCTTTGCTGGCGCGTACACCCAAATCAATCCGAAAGCCGCTTTCGCCCACCTGGCAATCGACTTGCAGGCCAAGGGACTCTACGAACCGTTTAACGTCTTCCTCAAACGGCGACTCCGTTGCACTGGCGGCTGCCTGAGCCTGCTGACGCTGATCATTCAGTTGATTGAGAACCAGCTCAACCCCTTTGTGGTCGTTGGCAGCTACCGCTCGGGCGTACCTCAGGTATTGCCAGACGTAGTAACGCTCCTGAGACCCTTTTTCAGAGTCGTTGGATACATGGCTTACAGTCAAGGATGTGAGCACAATCATGCCCCGCTTGGCTCGGGTCACTGCGACATTCAGACGCTTTCGCCCGTCATTCTTGGCGTTCAACGGACCATAGGCGCGACTGCTACCGCTATAGGTCAGGCCAAAAATAATGACATCCCGCTCGTCACCTTGCACATGTTCAACGCTGCGCACAAAAAATGACACGTCTTCACCATCGTTGCTACGATAAATTTCTTGCTCGTAAGCGGCACGAAAGTCTGCATCATCATCACAGGCTTGTTGCAGAACCTCCACCACCCGCTCACGCTGCTTTGCGTTGGCAACAATAACGCCCAAAGTAGGACGCACGCTTTGGGGTAGCAGCCAGATATTTCGCAAAACTTCAACAATGCGGCGGCACTCCGCTTCGTTCACGCCTTTCACGAAAGTGCCTCCCACATTTTCAAACTCAATGGCTGTTTGCATAAATGGCGGCAGCGCTGAATTACCCGCCGGAATGATCAGCTTGCCGTCGTAAAAGGCGTGATTTGAAAAGTCAATAAGCTCTTTGCGTTCCGAGCGGTAATGCACCAACAAACCTACCCTCGATTGACTGCCAGCAGGCAATGCGTTGTCTGCAGCATCAAGCAAGCGGTACACGCCAGCAGCCGCGACCAGTTGACCAGGCTGGTCATCGTTTTCTTCGTTACCGTCTTCATCTTCGGCATCGGAATAAGCGAAAAAATTTGCGGGTGGCATTTGTTGTCTGTCACCTGCGATGACCGCATGCTTGGCACGGTACAACATGGGTAAAGCCTCTGCCACGTACATCTGAGATGCTTCATCAATCACCACCACGTCAAAAAGTCCAGCCGTTAACGGCAGCATGGATGAAGCAGTCTCAGGACTCACCAGCAACAAAGGAACAACCTTGTTAAGCAGCGGCATACCGCTTGAATACAGCCTGCGCAAGCTAGTCTTGGGCTTGCCCTGCCCAGCTCTCAGGCGCAGCAAATTGTTATTTTTAAGGGTGTTGCGAGCGTCTACCCTAGCCTGATAACCGTTGAGAATGTCAAGCGCGTCCAATTTTCGCTTTTCTTTAAGCGCCACGCCGAGCTGCGCCACCATGGCTGATATTTTGGGCGCGTCCCTGAAACCCGATTGCTGACGCTGAAGCAGGTCGCGTAACCAAGCGTGAACTGCCATGGCATGAATGTGCGGTGCCCAGTTTCCGCGTTCAGCCAGCAGATGCGCATCAGCAGCACGCAAAACCGGATGCGCTGCAATGTCAGACTTGAGCGCTAGCAAAGAACGTAATTCGCGCGCATCATCAAACAGCATGTTTAAAAATTCGATATCAGGTGTGCCGCTCTTCAACGCCAGTGAAAGCGCACCAGCATTAACTGCCGGATTGACGTTTGCAATGTTTCGCACTGCAGCCAGCCAGGTTTGAAATTTGCCAAACTCGCTGCGCTGCGCAGGTGTGCTTAGCAAGCCGCTTGCAGGAAAGCCAGAGCCCTCTTGATGCAGCCAGGCGTGTTCG
>JAYWHF010000451.1:0-8027 GCA_043777855.1 Gammaproteobacteria bacterium
AAGAAATCCAGCAGCTGTTGAAAGTCATCTTCCGTTTCGCCGGGAAAACCGACAATAAATGTGGAGCGAATCGTAAGATTGGGCACCTGCGCGCGCCATTCTTTGATGCGCTCCAAGGTTCTTTCAACCTGCCCTGGGCGCCGCATTTTACGCAACAAAGTTGGGCTTGCATGCTGAAAAGGGATATCTAAATAGGGCAGAACTTTGCCTTGCGCCATGAGCGGAATCACGTTGTCCACATGAGGATAAGGGTACACATAGTGCAAGCGCACCCACACACCCAACTCACCCAACGCGGCGGCCAATTGGTACATATCCGTTTTGAGCGGGCGACCATCCCAGAAGTCGGTGCGGTGTTTTATATCAACACCGTAAGCAGATGTGTCTTGGGAAATAACTAACAACTCTTTTACGCCAGCCTTGACTAAACGTTCAGCCTCTCCCATGACTTGACCAATAGGGCGACTGACTAACTTACCCCGCATGTCCGGAATAATGCAGAAACTGCACGTGTGATTACAACCTTCTGAAATTTTCAAATAGGCGTAATGACGGGGCGTAAGTTTAATCCCCTGCGGAGGCACCAAATCCAAAAAAGGATTGTGATTAGGGTTGGGCGGCAAGTGCTCATGGACTTGAGTCAAAATCTCTTCGTACGCATGCGCACCTGTGATTCCCAAAACATTCGGGTGTGCGCTGCGAATTTCGTCTGCTCGTGCGCCCAAACAACCGGTGACCAGCACCTTGCCATTTTCCGCAAGAGCCTCTCCGATAGCGCCGAGCGACTCTTGGACGGCACTGTCAATAAAACCGCAGGTATTCACAATCACCATGTCGGCATCGTTATAGCTAGGCACTATGTTGTAACCTTCGGTACGCAGCTGCGTAAGAATACGTTCCGAATCAACGAGGTTTTTGGGGCATCCGAGTGATACAAATCCGATGGTTGGCGCGCCGGTAGAGTTGGAAGTCATAGAATATGGCCAGAAATAGAGAAGCGAGAAAAGGCCGCTATTGTAGGGGTTTAGCGTTTTTTTTGCACACAGGTATGAGGGTAAAATTTAACACAGCACGAAAAGCGCACTGCACACTCCACGGCCATCAATCTAAACCCTATGTGATTGAAAAAATTCCTTTTCAGCAAACGAGAGATAAAATTTTAAAGATTCTTTGCAATAGCCGATAAGGCCGCCTCAATGACAGTTTTTCTTACGCCAATATTCATCCGCATAAACCCACTGCCACCTTCACCAAACATTGCACCCGGATTCATTCCCAGCTTGCATGTTGAGACAAAAAAATGACGCAATTCAAGATCCGTCATACCCAACTCCCGACAATCCAACCACAAAAGATAAGTTGCCTCAGGCTTAATAAGTTTTATTCGCGGAATGTATTGCGCAATATATTGTGCAGCAAAATCACGTGTATCTTGCAAATAATTCATTAAAGCATTTAGCCAAGCTGCGCCATCTCGATAAGCCGCTTCAAAAGCAACAATGCTAAATGGATTGGTATTGCTAACATGAAGCGCATCAAATTCTCGCTTAACAGCGCGGCGTTGCTCATGATTGGGAATGATCAATGCGGACAAACCAAGGCCTGGAATATTAAACGTTTTATTCGGTGCTATGGCGGTAATAATTTTGTCGTCAGCATTCGCTAAACGACCGAGCATGGTATGAGTAACCTCGGAATAAGTTAGATCAGCATGAATATCATCCGACAAAATCGTTACGTTGTATTGACGAGTGATACGTAAAATTTCCTGCAACTCGCTCTCACTCCAAACACGACCAACAGGATTGTGCGGCGTGCAAAGTAAGAGAAGCTTTGCGCCTTGCTTTGCACAGGATTCTAACTGTGCAACATCCATCGCGTATTTTCCATCAACCAAGCGAAGGGGATTCAACATTAAACGTCTATTAGCCGTTGTCACCGACGAAAAAAAAGGAAAGTAAACAGGTGGTTGTACAATGACGCCCTCACCTTCTTGAGTGAATGCTCTTACGGCGGCAAACAACGAAGGGACAACCCCGGGCGCCATAAGAATCCATTCACGTTCAATCTTCCAAGCATGCCGATATTGAAACCAATCGACGATGGACTCGTACAGACTATTGGGATAAAGCGTGTAGCCTAATACGGGGTGCTCCATTCGTTGCATCAAGGCTCGGTGAACGCATGGAGGCACGGCGAAATCCATATCGGCAACCCACAAAGGCGTAACATCTGAGGTGCCAAAATACTCTTTGCGACCATCAAACTTTACGGCCGAGGTTCCTTCACGCACTATAGTTTTATCAAAATCAAATTCCACAGCAACTCGTCTCACTAAAAAATCCAGTTACCAAAAATTAAGAAATCCGTTGCCAAAAAGTAGCTTCCGAAACGCTGTGCTGAAACTTTCTTTTGGTTTCCCGAATAACAAAAGGCACATCAAGGGGTTGTTGCATAAATGTAAAGTGAGGACTCAAATGAGCCTTCAAGCCTTCAAGCGTAGTGAAACTTTCACCATCTTTTTTAAAACCACCCATCCATTCTTCGCGAGGCGTATGTTCCCCCAGCCAAGTGTAAGGTGATACCAACATTAAAACGCCACCAACGAGTAAGCGCTCGTGGATTAGCCGTAGAAAGCTCGCCGGGTTGTAAAGACGATCAATTAAATTCGCCGCGAGAATAAAATCGTATCCAGTGAAATGCGGTTTCAAATTACAAGCATCTCCTTGAAAAAATTCCACTTTACTAATGACATGCCCAAGATGAAGATCAGCAAGACTACGTGATTTGTACTGCACCAATTCACCTTCGTCGACCAGCGTATAACGAAGTGTGCCTCCATCGGCAAGATGTGTACCCTGGCCCACAAATCGCGCGGAGAAATCGATGCCCGTAACTTTCTCGAAATGATTGGCGAGTTCAAAGGTAGAACGCCCGGACGCACAACCAATATCAAGAGCGGTTCGTTTTGGATTATCGCCCAGTACATCTAATGCAATACTCACTAAATTTTTCGGAAAATTCGGCACGCCAAAATATTCATCACCATAATGGAATTCCGCATATTCAGATAATAATTTATCGGTTTCGTAATGAGAGCTTGGCACAGGTTTTACATCCTCGGAAACAATATAACGGAAGCCCGCATGTTGGAAAAAATGGCGACGGAATGCGTAGCGCGCATCACGCAGAGTTTCGTTGCCACATGAAATCCACGAGCCGCCTTTGATGAGATTATGACGCTCATCGAAAGTCGGCGTGGTAAAGTCGTCATAAGACGTATGAACATCAAACCCTTCGAACGGATAAATAGGCGTTTCTGTCCATTGCCAAACATTACCGACAACATCATAAAATTCGCCATGAGCGAAGGTATTCACCGGACAAGAAGACGCATGATGATCCAGATGAAGATTAGCATTGGCCTGCGCCGAATTTAAATCCGCAAGACCTACATGATCATATAAACGGTACCACTCATCTTCCGTGGGCAAACGCACCGCCAGCCCAGTCGCTGTTTTTTTCCAATTGCAAAATGCTTTCGCTTCATGGTAGTTAACTTCAACGGGCCAATCCCAAGGCATTGCCACTTCGTCGGTCATTAAACGCAGATGCCACTGATTTGCTTTCTTAAGCCAAAAAGTGGGTTGTTGCGCTTTTGAAAATAATAACCAACTTCTCCCTTCTTCTTCCCACCAAATTTGATTCTTGTACCCACCCACCTCTAAAAATTCTAAAAACTCCTGATTGCTGACTAGAAATTTACTGGCTTGAAATTCGCTTACTTCTGCCTTGTGCGAACCATACTCATTATCCCATCCATAGTGAGGATCCGTTTTTACCTTACCCAACAGAACTCTACCCTGCGGCACTTTACTCAACTCATTTTTCGGCGCTGTAGACGTTACGTGCCATGGTCGCCACGCAGAATGCGTTTTTACCAGCGACAACTTGTGTTGCCGAATAAGGACCGAAGACGTTTCCAGATGAATACGTTCATGCTCAATGCCCATAATGATCGCCCACCAGGGGTTATTCCAATCAATGGGGAGGGTCAATGGCGCCGTATCGATTAGCCTAATAACCCATGAGCGGACCTGATTACGATACTCTTTCACGGCTGAAACACTGGGCCAATTGTAGTGCGAGTCATTGAGATCATCCCAACTCATTTCATCAACACCCACGGCAAAAATAGATTCGAATGCAGGGTTGATCCGCGTATTAATTAGCCCAGTCAGGAGTAATTTATTGACGAAAAAAGTTGCCGTGTGTCCGAAATAAAAAATCAATGGATGACGTAGATAAATAGATTTTTCATAAAAAGCTTGATCGCCCGCAAGCGTTTCGAATAAGGATTCATAGCGATCGAACGTCGTTACAAAATAGCCCTGCAGCTGCTGACGCATGGCAACGGCGCTATCAAGATTCAGATTCGGGGTTCGAGACATCAAAGGTTCGACTAGGTTAGACCACTGACCTCCATCCACGGCACTATCGTGAAGACTTAAACGTTGCTGAGAATTCATATGCATACCTTTCTTTAATACGAGCAAGAGCATCTTACTGTATGGAGTGGTTTAGCTGGATTTTGTTACAATCTTACGCTTTACCTCACGAAACAGATCTCTTTAAAACAGATACAATCGACTTGGCCAGCGACAAGTTTGGCCGCTAGGTCGTAAAGATCCTAAACCCTAAAGCCGCTTAGCCGCCGGGTCAAAAATGGCCTCATCTTACTGAAGACTCTCCTTAGTGATTTACCCAAAGATGGTCTATAGTTTTACAGCGCTTACAAACAGCTAATCGTGACGCGACAATCATCGAAGACACCTTCTCCACGAACACAGTCTCCGAGAACACAGCCTCTAAGTACACAGTCTCTAACAATACAGTCTCCACATCACGAAAGAGTCGCTAATTACAGGAAAACTATGTTTACCAATTTAGAAACTCAGCTAATCGGAAAAACCTTAATTTCAAGGCGCGATTGGTTGAACAAAAATATCAATAATCCAGAAATGGCGGCAGCAAAAGCCCAAAACCAAGAAGCCCTTGAGCTGATTGGCAGTGTTTTGGTCAAAATTGGCGTAAAACCCAAACCTGCACCTGTTGATGCCGGCGCCACTCAGGCGGGTGCATCAACGACAAAAGCACCTAAGCTTACGGCAACCCAAAAACGCGCCAACATTACACCCGATAAAATTAAAGTCTTGGTGGTTGACGATGACAACTTAATTGCAACGCTACTCCAGACGATCCTGCATTCTGCCAACATACAAGCAGTGGACACGGCAGAGGATGGCTTGAAAGCCATCAATATGCTATTTGACGCAAAATTGCCTTACGATTTAGTGTTATGCGATTGGAACATGCCGATTAAAAATGGAATAGATGTTCACAATGCCATGCGCGCTAGCGAACGCTATATGGATACCTGTTTTATACTCGTCACTGCGGTTACTGAGGCAAAACAAATACGCGCTGCGATTGAAGAAGGCGTGGACGATTACATTGTAAAACCCATTGAAGAAGAAAAAATTCTTAAAAAAATTACGCGGCATTTCCCTAAATTAGCATCGCCCGAATAATTTACACGTTGATTCTTCTTGCAAGAATTTACAAATTATTTCATCGAAAACATAGCGCGCTCTAAATCCATTCAGCTATTTTTTCCGCGTAGTAAGTAATAATTAAATCGGCACCCGCCCGTTTAAACGCGATCATGGTTTCCAGCACAATCGCTTTCTCATCAATCACATTCGCAGCAGCAGCGGCTTTTATCATCGCATACTCACCACTTACTTGATAAACCGCAAGCGGCCGAGAAGAGTGAGCACGAATATCAGCAAGCACATCCAAATAAGCAAGACCGGGCTTTACCATTAAAATATCAGCGCCCTCAGCCTCGTCTTGCAATGATTCTGCAAGCGCTTCTCGTCCGTTCGCCGGATCCATCTGGTAGGTATTACGGCTGCCTTTGAAGGTGCTGTCCACCGCGTCGCGAAATGGCCCATAAAAAGCAGAAGCAAATTTCGTGGAATATGACATAACAGGCGTATGCGTAAAACCAGCAATATCTAGGGCCTGACGAATTGCACCAATCATCCCGTCCATCATACCCGAGGGCGCAATAATATCAGCACCTGCTTGCGCAGCGAGCACAACTTGCTTTTGCAAATTCACTAACGTTTGATCGTTATCAACATCATGGTTATGTGGAGCAATAACCCCGCAGTGGCCGTGGGTTGTATATTCGCAAAAGCAGTTGTCACTGATAACTGTCATCTCAGGTTGTGCCGTTTTTGCGATACGAATCATACGCGCCAGTAGGCCGTCTTGCGCAAACGTATCCGAGCCAATCTCGTCCTTTTGGGTCGACACACCAAATAAAATAATTGCGCGCACACCTTTAGCCCAAGCTTGCTGAACCACCGCAGCAAGTTGCGCTTCAGGGTAGCGGAATACTCCCGGCATACTGCCGATAGCAATTGCTTCACTGGCACCCTCTTCCACAAAAATTGGCAGAATAAAATCTGTCATTTTCAAATGGTTTTCACGCACCAGCTCTCTTAATGCCGATGTTCTGCGCAGGCGACGAAACCGAAAATCAGGGGTTATTAATGGCGGCAACATATTGAATACCAAATATTTTCAACGTTTACACCTACTAAAAAAGTTACAGCCCCAAAGAGCCCTCGTGACTCCACTCGCAGCGTACTTGCATTTTGCCGGAACCTGGTACATGGCTATTACCACTGGCCTCCCACGTAAACGTGTGCGTACCTGACAATTCAGTTTCTAAATGCACCGTGGCAGAAACCCAATACATTTTACTCAGCAGAGATTCAAACTGCGCTATCCACTGATCCCACTCATGCTCAACGGCTTTATAAGACGCACCAAAATGCATAACTTCAGTTTGATAGGTATTATTCAAGACATTATTTTGTGGGATAGAAAACATCTCCTGACAAATGAACGGCCATTCATCTGCGTTCGGCAAACTCAACATAGCCTCGCGATTTTTCATGAGTCTTTCAGCGTGCCGAGTGTTATCAGGAATGTCTTTAATGCAACCATAAACAATTGATTCTTGATCCATAGTGGCTCCGTAAAATTCACGTAAAAAATTAACGTAGTAGAAATATCAAAAAAATAACATGGCAATCACCGCTAAATTGCCTGCCTAAAAAGGCCACCACCAGTGTGATTGAAAACGCTCTTCACATTGCATTAACTGTTTTGTGTATTCCGCCGTGCGCGTCGCGACTTTTTGCGCCGTGGACTTTAGCCAGCCCTTGCTATTGTATGTGCGCTTATTAAAGCCGCCATGCCCTTCATGATACGCAAGATACAAGTGATAGGCATCATTGAGCTTAACTTTACTGCGCACTTGGCTTTGAACATTGTACCAACCAATAAAATCCACTGCATCTTTAAAGCTATCACGCCGCGCCCAAGTATTGCGTGTGTCATCTTGATAATCATCCCAAGTTTCCGATTTCACCTGCGCAAACCCATAGGCATTACTAGCTCTCGGACCGGGGAAAATCCATAAAATTCTAGTGCGTGGCGGCCTTGCATTTTTTTTGAATTGCGATTCCTGAAACATAATAGACATCATAAGAGGAACACTAGAACCCCACTTTTTTTCTGATTTTTTTGCCGCTTTATACCAATCCGACTTGTCGTCAAAAATGTCACAAATATTATCGGGATTACTGGGTGGCGTTGTTGCACATCCGCTTAAAAGGGCCACAATAATCACTAACGTGAGTTTTGCGCCATTGGCTATTCTTGTGCTTGAGCTGAACACCCCCCAGTTCATGATGGTATTTGCCCATGCTGAACTAATAGCGCCAGCAACTCTGACTCGCTTAATATTTTAATGCCTAACTCTTCCGCCCTTGTCAGTTTTGAACCAGCACCTGGGCCAGCAACGACATAATCTGTTTTGCTGGAAACACTGCCAGAAACCTTTGCGCCTAACGCCAACAAATGTGCTTTTGCGTCATCTCTATCAA
>JAYWHF010000452.1:0-2900 GCA_043777855.1 Gammaproteobacteria bacterium
ATTTGTATAAAGAATATGAACCCTATTTTCCAGAAACTATACGCCGTAAAATTAATCTATTTGAGGAAGAAATTGATTTAAATTTTCTACGCGAAGATACTCTAAATATATTTAATGAATCAGCAGAAGGCATCAATAAAGTAATAAAGATAGTTAAAGATCTAAAGGAGTTTTCACGCGTAGATAATACAGAGAAATGGGAGGCGTCCGACATTCAAAAGGGCTTGGATTCAGCATTAAATATTGCCGCAAATGAAATCAGATACAAAGCGGACGTGGTAAAGGACTATGAGACACTACCACTGGTTACTTGTAATCTTTCACAATTGAATCAGGTATTTTTAAATCTTCTAATTAACGCTTGCCAAGCATTTAAGGCACATGAAATAGGCACAATTACCCTGCAGACTCGCTACAATGAAAAAAACTGTAGCGTTTCAATAACCGTGACAGACAACGGTTGCGGTATTCCAGCTGAAAATCTAACGAAAATTTTCGATCCGTTTTTTACCACCAAACCTGTAGGCGTTGGCACGGGGCTTGGGCTTTCAATCTCTTACGGAATTATTCAAAAGCACGGGGGAAGTTTAAGCGTAGAAAGCACAGTAGGTAAAGGCACAAGCTTTTGTATTTCACTGCCTATCACTACTTCGATCACTGAGTTTAATTAAATTTTATTTCATAACCAAAGCGATCGAAACAATCGATTTTGATCATACATATTCGCTTGTTTTTCAATGTTGAAATAGCGGTTGCCGCGCGGGTCATTGCCCACACCAGCTAGGTAAGCCCAATTACCCCAGTTACTAGATACATCATAATCGATAAGTTGTTGTTCGAAATAGGCAGCGCCATAGCGCCAATCAAGCTTCAGATCGTTACATAAGTAACTCGCTACATTTTGACGGCCACGATTGCTCATAAAGCCCGTCAGTTGCATTTCGCGCATGTTAGCATCAATAAAATCTATTCCCGTTTTACCGTCAATCCAGCATTGCAATTGATCGGCATGGTGCCTGTGTAACGCAGCTCGTTTATTCTGAATTCCAAACTGCTTGAAGAAACCATGCTGATATTTTTCCATCATGAAGCGAAAATAGTCCCTCCATAATAATTCAAAAGCCATCCAATAGGTTGAATCGTTAGCCCCAAAAGTAACTTCATACTCTTTGAGCCTATGGTAAATATATTTTGACGAAATACATCCCAAAGCCAGCCAAGCAGAAAATTTAGATGAATAGTCACTGCCAACCATTCCATTTCTGGTTTCTTTGTAATTCGAAATAGCCTGTGTTTCAAAAAAGTAATAATTCAGACGAGCTATAGCCGCAGCTTCGCCTCCTATGAAATGAATGGCTGCTCTTGGGTCGGCGATGGCAACAGATAAACCAAGACTTGTTAATGATGGCAACTCCATCGGGGGTAGTTCAGGTGAGTTTATTTTTTCAGGTCTTTCAAATGTGCTTCTGACTGCCGATTGCTGCTCTACTTTTTTTCTAAAGCCGGTGTAAACGTCTGGAATATCTTTAATTAGAAAGGGCAAGTCCTGAGCATGGAATAAAGTACTCGTGTCAAAGTTTTGCATTTCGCACTGAAATTTGCCAAGCTCTTTTTGCACAGATTGGTCTGTTTGTATTTCTTCAGGCGCAACTTCTCGTTTAGCAAAAACTTTTTTCGCTTGATATTTTTGCGCCAGTTTAGAAATTTCAATTTCAGGTTTTCCGTTTAAAACAAGCAGCCCAGACCCCAAACTTCTTAGGCTTTTATCTAAGTCTTGCAATGATTCTAGTAAAAATTGCGCTCTAAATGAACCTGTTTTTTTAAAGCCATACTCCGTAGTTTCATAGTGAGAATTATCGAAGCAGTAAACAGGAATGATTTGATCACTTTCTGCTATAGCTCTTACAAGGGCCTCATTATCCTGTAGCCTTAAGTCAGTTTTGAACCAAACCAATACTGTTTTCATAAAAATTTATCTCTTTCAAATGACTAGTATCACTTTTCGAAGATAGTACTTACCTCGCGCCGCTTAAGACTTTAGATGCCCTAAATTCTTTTGCACAATTTGTAAAATGGGCTTAAAGACTTTGGGGGCGCAGGCAACGATATTGCCTGAGTCTAAAAATTCTGCACCGCCGTTAAAATCGCTGACTAACCCACCCGCTTCAGTCACCAAAAGCACGCCGGCGGCTATGTCCCAGGCATTTAAATTCATTTCCCAAAAGCCATCGAAGCGCCCTGCCGCAACATACGCCAGATCTAGCGCCGCTGAACCAGCACGACGAATACCGGCCGTTTCACCGGCAATTTCCTGCACGCAGGCAAGATAAGGAACTATGTTTTCAAGAGAATAACCATTGAATGGAATCCCTGTGCCAATCAATGCGCCCTCTAACCCACGACGCGGAGAAACCCGCAAGCGACGATCATTAAGTTTGGCACCACGGCCACGGCTCGCCGTAAACTCTTCGCGTTTAATGGGGTCGATAATAACGGCGTGTTCAAGCTGGCCTTTGTATTTGCAGGCAATGGAAACGGAAAAATGAGGGACGCCATGAATAAAATTTGTGGTGCCATCTAGCGGATCAATAATCCATTCGTAGTCTGGATTTTTGCCAATCAGCACACCACCCTCTTCGCCGCGAATACTGTGCTCAGGGTAAGCTTTACGAAGATGATAAATAATTTCCTTTTCAGCGGCTTTATCCACTTCAGTTACAAAATCGTTATGGCTTTTTGATTCAAAGGTCACAAGGTCAATACGTTCAAAAGCGCGTTCGATCAATTCAGCCGCTTTACGGCCAGCGCGTAAAGCAATTGTCAACATGGGTTCCATAAAGCACCAATAGAAGAGAAAGGGGGGTGGATTTTAAAAGAGCATGGCCGCAGGCGCATCTAGT
>JAYWHF010000453.1:0-8021 GCA_043777855.1 Gammaproteobacteria bacterium
AGCTACCCCTACGAGCTACTTTAAGCACTCGCGGCCCACTAACAGCTTAGGGCAGGAGAAATGAGCAAACTGCAGGCAATAAAAAAGGCACTTGAATAAGCACCTTTTAAGTTACTAGGACAAGCTTGTACGGGCTATGCGGATTTGGTGGGGCTGTGCAAGTTTGGTAGGACTGTGCAAACCTGGTAAGGCTGTGCAAGTTTGGTAGGACTAAGCGGACTCGAACCGCTGACCCCCACCATGTCAAGGTGGTGCTCTAACCAACTGAGCTATAGTCCTATTGGAAGGCGCGCACTCTAGCAAGCAAATGCCTGTTCAACAAGTGTTTTAAGAAAATTACTCGGCCAAGTCTCGTGTTTTTATGGCATTACGAATCATACAAACAGGCACAACAATTATCGTGGTAAGGAACATCAAGGCCAGCCAAATCAATAAGGTTGACTTGATATCAATAATTGTTTTCTTATACAAAATACTATTAGTTACCGGAATGTATAATTGATCTTTAATACCAACGGACTCTATGCTCAACTGCCGATAAATACGATCAGAAACCGCAAAAAAACTTGACATCTGCGCTAAAACGCTCGGCAAATCCGTCTTCAGCTTGGCCAGGTATTGCTCATCAGTAGAAGATAATTTTCCAGCGACACTAGAGTTTTTTTGCAAGCCGGATCTAATTAGTTGGGCATCTGCAATTGCACTTTCAGTATCCGCAATATACTTCATCAGCTGCAACCTTTTGTCATTCAACTGCTGCTTGTACTTTTCTCTCGCTACATCGCCGGACAAACTTACTAATTTATCAAGCATATCCGCACTGAGTTGCGGCATAACCACAGGAGAGCTGCCTTTAGTTTCATTGCCCTGCTGGGCTGGGCTGCGCTCGTATTGCAGGTATGAGTTATAAACATCCTGAAGAACCATAGATTCGCGCTGCAAGGCGGCCAAACTGATTTTCAACCTATTGACTTTATCTTCATAGTAATAAGAAGCCGATGCAATATCGTGACTCAAGCCCAGCAAACGAAGGGGCGCCATAAGGCCACCAATTACATAACGACCCAGATCATCAACAGCATAGGATAAGTCCTTTAACTTCATACCCGTAACAGGGTCTGTAATCGATTGGGACCCTTCATATGTTGACATGGCCTGAATATTTTGAGTCAGCAGTGACAACTTTTCATTCAGCAAATCGCCCGCCACTAAGCCATCGACTTGATTAATTAACGATGTATTTAAAGAGTTAACAGAGGCTAATTGAACATTCACACCTAAGACGCCCTTGTCCTTCAAAGCCCTTTCGGCCCAGATAGCCGGAATATCACTCAATACTCGCTGAGCTACATCTTGTGGCAATTCTTTTTTATCAAGTCTTAACGTAATCAGCGCCTCGCCGCTTGTCGCCTGCGCTATTTCTTCGTTCATACGCGCCTGTAAATCACCGATTTGATCCGCTGTTAATTTTTTATCGCCCATTAACTTTTCGTATTTTTTCACAATAAGCGGATAGGTTGGCGCATAGGGTATTGCGGATAGGCCACCTTGAAGATCCGCAATAGTTAACTTGTAATCGCCTATTTTGTTGCGTTCAAATGCCAACTGAACTACCGCCGGGGCGACAATATCGCTGTACGCAAATTTAGCGCCACTCGGAAACACTAGCTTTTGCGCGTTGGGGAAGGTTAAGCGGATAGGCTTACTATAACTCGCCTCATTGACGACAAATAATATTTGGTAGGCTTTTACAACGCCAAAGACAGAAGAAACCAATACCAAGGAAAGGAACCATACCTTCCACGTTTTAAGCAATGACCGAAACAGCAGCATGAGGTCAATTTCATCCTGTTGAGCTGCTAAATTATTAACGGGAGGCTGTGATGCATGAAGCTGATGAGGTTGAGGTTGTATCAACGTTTTTCTCCTTCAGGAAGTAACGTTAGTAGATTAGAGGCCCAAGGATAAACAAAATGAGCCCAACATTCATTAAAATATCAACTGCGTAAACAAATCTGTCACGAATACTTCACCAATGATATTTAATGCGCCAAACATTGTTATAATTTTGTACAATTAGAAAATATGTATGCCGGATAGCACACGACAAGCAATCCCATGAGCTAAAATGCACCGCGAAAAGAAATTAAAATTCTCTCTCCAAAGGACCTAAACGGTAAACTCTATGCTTCCATCACTGTTCGAATCGTCACGCAGAACCAAACGCTTGTTTTCGTTGTTTTTTGACGTGATAGCGATATTCTGTGCGTTTTACTTTGCGGGCTGTATTAGGCTGGGCACACTCACTCCGCCCGTTGGGCTTAACGAGCTGATGATGATAAGCCTCACTGCAACACTCAGCATTGTCATTTTTATACGAATGGGCATGTACCGCGCGATTCTGCGTTATATGTCAACACAAGCGATGGCGACAGTTGTTGCATGTGCATGCATATCGGGCCTAATACTGACGGCAGCCAGCTTTTTAACGCACTCAGTTACACCGCGCTCAGTACCGTTTATTTATACTTTATTACTGCTGCTTTTTATTGGAACTCCCAGGCTACTTGTTCGCAGTATTGTATTGATGCTCAACAACCACACTTACGATAACAAAGAGATCGTTGCAATTTATGGTGCGGGCTATACTGGGCATCACTTGGCGCTAGCACTCAACGCTAGTCATTACAAAGTTGTCGCATTTATTGACGATAACAAGCGCATACATGGAAAAACTATCGCTGGCGTAAGAATCTATTCCCCATCAAAAATTAGTTACTTAAAGACAGAAAAGAAAATTTCTAAAGTTTTACTTGCGCTCGGCACAGCCACACATTCACGCAGGGCAAACATCATAAAAATGCTCGAAGATTTTTCGGTTTCGATTCAAACTGTACCCGCTGTTGCCGACATTTTAAGTGGGAAAACCCGCATAGAGCAAATACGTGATGTGGAAATTGAAGATTTATTAGGTCGCGATCCTGTGAATGCAAACCCAGCACTTTTACATGCGTGCATCAAACAGAAGATCGTTATGGTAACGGGCGCCGGGGGCTCAATAGGGAGTGAACTTTGCCGTCAAATTATTAAACAATCACCCAAATCGCTCATTCTTTTCGAACTCAATGAATACAGCCTCTACACCATTGAAAAGGAATTGCAGTTAGAACTCTCAAGAAATGGTAACGCGACTGTTGAACTCATAAGCTTGTTGGGTTCAGTACAAAATGAAGAGCGCTTAACTAGCATTATGACCACCTTCAGCGTTCAAACTGTTTACCATGCCGCCGCCTATAAACATGTTCCTTTAGTTGAGCACAATATTGTTGAAGGCGTAAAAAATAATGTCTTTGGCACCTGGCGCTGCGCAGAAGCCGCAATTAACGCAAATGTTGAGTCTTTTGTTTTAATCTCAACCGACAAAGCTGTTCGCCCCACTAATATTATGGGCGCCTCTAAACGCATGGCCGAGTTAGTGCTGCAAGCTTTAGCGCAACGCCAACAAAAGACTCGTTTTACCATGGTGCGTTTTGGCAATGTACTGGGTTCATCGGGTTCAGTTGTGCCGCTCTTTCGCGAACAAATAAAACAAGGCGGCCCCATCACTGTTACCCATCCGGATATTATTCGCTATTTTATGACCATCCCCGAAGCCGCTGAATTAGTGATTCAAGCAGGCTCAATGGGCAGAGGCGGTGATGTATTTGTATTGGATATGGGTGAACCCGTAAAAATCGTTGACCTTGCAAAACGCATGATTAATTTATCAGGCTTAGAAATTAAAGATGAAAACCATCCTAATGGGGAGATGGAAATTCAGTACACCGGCTTGCGCCCTGGCGAGAAACTATTCGAAGAACTCTTAATTGGCGAGAATGTTTCTGGCACTGAGCACCCGAGAATTATGCGCGCAGAAGAACAGCTTCTAAGCTGGCCCGAAATGGAAATCATGCTCAACGAAATCCATAATGCAGCCAAACATTACAAGTGCGACATACTAAAAGAATTATTGCTTACTGCGCCCACGGAATACACCTCATCAGAAAAAATAGGTGACGCCGTATGGAGTAAGAAAAACGGGGCAACAAAATTGCATTTGGTATGAGCTTAAAGATGCAAAAGGAAATGCACTGCCAATACCTCGTGCAACACAGTTGCAGTTTGGGGTAGAAAAAGCGAGCGTGGAAACAGCGGTTCTTGGTCGCCAGTAAAACATCAAATCAACCAACCTATAGTTGAGAATTATTATGAAACAAATAAGTTACCTAGTTTTTTTGGCGCTCTTAATTTCAATTACGGGTTGCGCAGGCGCAGTGAAGCCACCTCACATCTACTCGCCAGAAGAGACTGGAAAGCAAGGCTTTGGCGGCGTATCAGCGAAAGAAGGTGCAACCGGCGAAATATCCTATTGTGATGCTGGAATGGCGTTTCAAGTTAAATCTCGTAAGGATCAAACTTATGCTGCGATTGCTAAGGCCTGTGGAGGTGACGACAAATATTATGTTACGGGCGATCTGGCGTCAGGCGGGCAAGCAAGAACAGTTGTTGGCGGGATTGAAACGAGTTGCACCGGGCTTGCTGGCCGCTTAATTATTTTTAAGTGTACTGGTACCGTCAAACCCAAACCAACAGGTTTACGCAGTGGTCAATAACTCTCGCCAACAGCTCTAACCAACAACTCTCGTCAACAATACTCGAGAACAATTGAGATAATGATAATGAAAAAAATAGTGAGTTTTTTAGTTATTGCGCTCTTAACCGGTTGTGCGCTCACGACAGTTAACGAAGAGAGTGTTACTCAGGGATCTACCGAAGCAAAAGTCTTTGAGTTATCCGGTGGCGTCTACAACTATGACCAAGTTTGGAAAGCGGCAGTGAGTGCGATGGGCAATGGCATGAATATTATTGAAAATCATAGACCATCGGGTACGATTAAATCGCGAATGAGTAGCGCATCAACAGGAAAGGTTGTCGGCTTTTTTATCAGGCCCACAAGGCCGACAGCTGATGTATACACGATAGAAATCGTCAGCAAGAAACCGGTGAGTTTAGCAGGCCTGCCTGAAGCTACGAGTTGGGAACCTTCCGTGTTAGCCGATTTCAAAGCCGCTCTTGCGCAATCCACTCATCAAGCGGCTGCTGAAAATCCTCAGGGGAAAAACAATTTAGCGGGGGATCCAAATGGCACTGTAATTTTTCAGTCCAGCACCGGCTCTTGGTTTTTGACTCAAGATAACGCAGCAAAATCGTGTGCCATAACTTTTGTAGCCAATGGCAGCTCGGCAGGCTACCTATTAACTCGTGCTGAGCCTGCAGCAAGCTTTGTGCTTGTCGGCCCTAAGGTTCCACCCGTCAATAAAGTGCTCAAAGAAAAACTTACCTTAACCTCTGCAGATGGTGTGGTGCAAACAGTGAGTGCTCTGCATGTTCCACGCGACAACAAGAACGGGGCCATTGTATTCGCATTAACGGATATGCAAGCTGGCATGAAAGCAATGACAGACACAGATACTGTTAATGTTGCACTTAATGGAGTCAATATTTTTATGCTTAAATGGACCGGCGGATTTAAAGCGCGAGAAAGCATGCTTAAGTGTATGAGGGAAATTTAGGCTGCCCTCACCTAACATTACAATCTATTGCTTACGAGCGCTAAAGCACATATTACGCCATGCACGCTAAAAATTATGCCGCGCCCCTTCGGGGGAGCAATTTTCTGCACCAATACACTCGCCCCAAAAATTCACTTCATCGTCAAACACCGCTGTGTTCTATCTTTCGCTTATTCTCAAAACGATAATCAGATCTCACAAAAATAATTAGGCTAATTAGTTTAATTACACAATTAGACAAGAGAGCAAGAGGATGTAGATCTCAGTGCCCTTCCGAACAGACACACCATAAAAAAAATAGCCATGATCACAAGACTTGAATCTAGCAATGGAATTATTCAGTAAACAACAAGTCAAAAAACCAATCGTATGGCGAAAGATCAATCAGGATAGCTGAACAATTAATTTCTTCAGGCGTCTCTTACTACAGAACTCCGTGAGAGCTTTCGTTATTATGTCAAGACGATTCATTGGAAGACATATTCCTAAGTAAAGGTCAGGCTTATGATAAACACCACGACAAATCCGGCCGCGACCCAAGCCTGTCAAGAGCTTGACCCGGCACATTCTATTCTCGTGCTCAATGCCGGTTCGTCGAGTATTAAATTCGCGGTTTACCAATTCGAAAAATCATTGGCTGTGCGACTTAGTGGAAAGCTTGAATACAGCGCGAAAATTGGCGCCACAATCAGCAGCGAAGATGACAATAAAAATCAGCAGTGCGTCACTGAACCCTCCGCAACAAACCGAAAATTAATTATTAATTTTCTGATTCACTGGATTGAGCGACAAAGTTGTTTCGGTTCAATTCGAGCGCTGGGACATCGTGTTATTCACGGAATGCACCACACAGAACCTGAGCGAGTCACAGAATCGCTACTGAATGAATTGCACCACATGACGCATTACAACCCTGAACACTTGCCCTTTGAAATTGAGCTTATGGAAGCCTTTCACTGGCGTCATCCCGCCCTTGTACAACTCGCGTGTTTTGATACAGTTTTTCACCGTACTCTGCCGCGCGTTGCGAAACTGTTGCCCATTCCAAGGCACTACTATGAAAAAGGAATTCAGCGCTACGGTTTCCATGGCTTGTCCTATTCATACCTCATGCAAGAAATAGCGAGATTAAACGACCCCACGGCTACGAGAGGTCGCGTGATACTAGCGCACTTGGGCAATGGAGCAAGCATGACCGCTGTGCTTAACGGTAAAAGCATCGACACTAGCATGGGGTTCACTCCCACGGGCGGCCTACCTATGGGTACTCGCGCCGGTGATATTGACCCGGGGCTCATCGTTTACCTAGAACGTACCGAACATTTATCGGCGGGCCAAATTCAACATTTGGTTAATTTCGAATCTGGTTTATTGGGCGTATCCGAAACCTCCGCCGACATGCGCGAGCTGCTTGAGCTAGAAGCAACAGACGCGCGTGCAGCAGAAGCTATTGAACTTTTTTGCTATCAAGCTAAGAAACTGATTGGGGCTTATGCAGCTGCACTGGGCGGCCTTGATACGCTCGTGTTTACTGGAGGTATTGGCGCAAATGCAGCGTCGGTGCGTGCGCGTATCTGCGAAGGGCTGGAATACATCGGCATTCATATCAACACTGCTCGCAACTCGCGCTCATCCGATATAATCTCAACCAATACCAGCCTAACAAAAGTTCGCGTCATTCAAACGCAAGAAGAATTAATGATCGCCCATTCCGTGCTGCAAATCATACCCAATAGGCGCGTCAAGGCACGCAAAGTAAGCGCTGAAGAATATCTGTGAAGCTCGCTGAATTTTATTTAAGTATGCGGAGGCAAAAATGGACAACTATAAAACGATTTTGATTGCAGTAGATTTAACCAAAGAAGCACACGCGGTTGCCAAACGCGCGCGAAGTATTGCGCAGATCCACAACAGCGTAGTGCATGTTATTCACGTTATTGAACCACTCAGTTACGCTTACGGTAGCGAGAGTTTTATTGGCTACCCAAGCATTGAAACAGAGCTACATGAACACGCCGAAGCTCAACTGAAAAAATTCGCGGCAGATTACGGAATTGCGGGCTCACACACGCACTTGGAAATTGGCAGCGCCGCCCCAGTAATTCACGCATCGGCTGAAAAACTTAGCGCAGACTTAATTGTTATCGGCAGCCACGGCCGCAGCGGAATCGCGCTTTTACTGGGGTCGACTGCCAATAGCGTGCTGCACGGTAGCAAATGCGATGTACTGGCAGTACGCGTTGGCAAAGACTAAAAAATAAACGTGGCAGACTTAACCGTTTGCTACCAAACCAAAAAATTCAGTTTCCTGTGGAGCGGCAGCTTTGTCGTGCAGAACATCAAAAAGCACATCATTAATATTTTCATCTAGCCAATCAAGCTCTACCCCAAAGCCACCCTCAGCGGTGT
>JAYWHF010000454.1:0-2899 GCA_043777855.1 Gammaproteobacteria bacterium
TTTGGCGGCAGTGAGTACACAATTGAAGATGCGCGCAAACACTCAAGCTCAACGCCCAAGCAAGGCTGCGACTGGCGTACTCAGCCAATAAATTTTCATCGGGGTGATAATTAATCATTGCACGGCTCCATTCATTCTTTCGGTGGCTTTCTTACCCACGTTATCTATTAGAATTTGCATTTTTTTCAACCCGATGCGCACCCGCGACTTGACCGTTCCCAAGGGCAACCCAGTTTCAATAGAGATTTGTTGATGCGTCTTACTCTGCATATAAACCTGTATCAGCACCTGACGCTGCTCTGTGGGCAATTGATTGAAGGCGTTTTGGATCAACACTTCATTGCTCGCCTGCTGCAAATAAATATACGCCTTGTCGTCATCGGCCTCATCCCACACATCTTCGATCTCAATGACACCGCTATCGCTAATCGTTCGTTTATTGCGACGCATAATGTCAATACGGCAATTTCGCATCACCGTATAAATCCACGTGGACGCCGCTGCTTTTGAAGGATCGTAAGACGGCGACTTTTGCCAAACCTTAAACAAAACCTCCTGAACGATTTCGTCCGCCGCATCGGCTGGAAAATTGGAATTCACATTCCCTAAACAGAAACCCTTAATCAGCGGCGCAAAGTGCGCAAATAACTGCGCGAACGCCGCTTCATCACGACTCTGCCCGACACGTTCAAGCAAACGGCTCCAAGTATCATCCCTTACTCCGGTGGGGACCGCCGAAATAATATCCGCCATAGTCATTTCTCGCCTAGAGTTAAAATAAAGTAAGTAGGGTAGAGTGATCGCCACACTAAACATGGTATTTCTACGACACTCGTACACCCTTGGATCAACCTGATCCTTTTCATTAACTTTCACGTAAAAGACCCTAGACCATCAGATGACAAGGACATTTGAAATGACCCCCCAAGAATACCAGCCAATATTTAACATTGATAACATTGAAAAATTCAAAGCGCTCTATACAACTTTCGATACCAGCACGATTCATAAACTACCAGATCTGTACAGCCAACAAATTACGTTTAAGGATCCGATCCATCAGCTGGAAGGGTTGGCCTCGCTGAAAAACTACTTTTCGAACTTTTGCGAATCGGAAATGCAATGCAATTTTATTTTTACAAACCACATCGTCGGTGAAGGCCAAGCATTTTTTCAGTGGATTATGTATTACAGTCACCCACGTTTGCGGGGCGGGGAAAAACTCACGCTCCATGGCGGCACCTTAATTAAATTTAATAGCAGCATCTATTACCACGAAGACTTTTACGACATGGGAGCCATGGTGTATCAGCACATTCCCGTCGTAGGCTGGATAGTTAAAAAAATAAACGAGCGATTAGTGAGCACAACATGAACAATATTAGTGGACGTTGTATTTGGGTTACCGGGGCAAGCTCAGGTTTGGGGCGCGCGATAGTCGCGCAGCTCGCGGCTCAAGGAAACTATATCATCGCTAGCGCGAGGTCGCAGCCTGCACTGACAGAATTGGCGTTGCAACACCCGGGGAAGATAAAGATTTTCCCCCTCGATGTCAGCCGTGAACTTGACCTCCAAAAGGCGTCCGCGCAGCTAAGAGAGATCACTGATTATCTCGACATGGTTATTTGCGCCGCTGGAATTTGTGAATATGAAGATGATCTGAGCTTCGATCCGAGCATGTATGAGCGCACCCTAGACGTAAATTTTCTTGGGGTAGTTCGTACATTTAATCTGTCGCTGCCGCTGCTAAAACGTTCGCAGCGGCGCCCGCACTTTGTGGCGATTAGTAGCTTATCAACGTGCGTTGGCTTTCCGCGCGCCGAGGCTTATGGTGCATCTAAAGCGGCGTTAAATTACTTTATGAAGTCTCTGCGCGCCGATACAATAAAGCTTCCACTCGATCTAACCCTTGTGCGACCTGGCTTTATAGCCACCGACCTAGTAAAAAATAATGATTTTGCAATGCCACTCCTGATGACACCCGCGCAAGCCAGTCAACGTGTCATTAAAGGGATTAGCTCTGGTAAATTTTTAGTAGACTTCCCGCGCCGACTAAGTTGGCCACTAAGCTTGGGGGGATTCTTCTTCGACAGCTGGTGTAGATGGGTTGCACCCAAATTAACGCGATTACATAAATTTTAAGGCCGTACGAGGAAAGCGTGTGAAGATTGCGATTATTGGCAGCGGTATCTCAGGTTTGACAGCGGCGTACCTACTAAACAAAGAGCACGACATTTGCCTGTACGAAGCTGATGATCGATTAGGTGGACACACGGCAACAAAAACAGTCATTGTCAACGATGTGAGCTACGCGATTGATACGGGCTTTATCGTCTTTAATGATTGGACCTATCCGAATTTCATAAAGCTCTTGAATGAACTGGGGGTCGAATCACAACCTGCCACTATGGGTTTTAGCGTTTTCGATCCCGACAGTGGCTTTGAGTATGCTGGTACCAATCTGTCCACGTTGTTCGCGCAAAAGCGCAATTTTTTTTCGCTCAATCACTGGCGTATGCTGAAAGATATTGTGCGTTTTAACAAAGAGGCACTCAGTGATCTCGACGCCGGCAATCTAGCACCCAATGAAACCCTTAGCGGTTATCTGCAACGGAAAAAATATTCGGCAGCCTTTATCAGTCGCTACCTCATACCTATGGGCTCCGCGATTTGGTCTACTACGCAAAGTGCAACTCTCGATTTCCCTTTGGAATTTTTCATTCGTTTTTTCAAAAATCACGGATTACTGAATGTTGTTAATCGCCCGCAGTGGCGTGTAATTAAAGGTGGCTCAAAAAATTATATTGAGCCTCTCACAGCCAGCTTTAAACATAAAATAAAAACCAATCACGCGGTAGAAAAAATAACACGCCGTGAACTCGCGAATGGCCGTATCGGT
>JAYWHF010000455.1:0-2898 GCA_043777855.1 Gammaproteobacteria bacterium
TATGGGCGCCTACAACGCGATCCCCCATTACAGTGGCTCACCTGCATCCGGAATATTGACCTAATAGCCAGCATTTGGCTTCGCGCGCGAGGGAGAAGAAAATCGTCTTTCACCGCGCCGGAGGCCTTTTAGAGAAAGCATCGTAAATGCTGGCACTAACTTGATCGGTGCCAGCACTTCCTTATTTGTGCCACCAGCCTTGCCGCTGCCACTCAGCTTGCACAGGGTCTGCAGCGCGCAACATAAGCGCTCCCGCTGTCAACTCCCAATACATGACTTCGCACCGTAATTCTCGCCAAAAATTTTTCGCATCATCAACCACATAGGCCCGCAGCAGCATTGCCTCTTCACGCAGCATTTCTTCGGCAGTCAATTCTAACTTTACGAAATCGCCTACCTCCTGATGCAAGCCTTCGGCTAGCGCCGTCAGAGGGCCCACCTCAGGAAAACTCAAACTTTGTTCTGTTTGATCTTCCAACTGATTATTTTCAATAGACTTCATGGTCGTAGCTCTTCATTAAGATCAGCAAAACCCCACAAGATATTTATCAGCTTTTTACCCACTTACGCGATGTAGCCCTTATAATCTTCGCCTTTCTACAAACTCACCTAAGTATAGGCCAATCTTTCCAATGCAAAAAAGTTCAATGCATGCGCAATACATTCCGGCAAACGTCGAAGCGGAAGCCCAACAATACTGGGAAGAAAATCAAAGCTTCAAAGTCATAGAGGACCGGAGCAAAGAGAAATTTTATTGTCTGGCGATGTTCCCCTACCCTAGCGGCAAGCTCCATATGGGGCATGTACGTAACTACACAATCACCGATGTTATTACGCGCTATCAACGCATGCAGGGGAAAAATGTCCTGCATCCCATGGGTTGGGATGCATTTGGCCTTCCCGCCGAAAATGCGGCCATCAAACACAACACGGCGCCCGCAAAATGGACCTATTCCAATACTGATCATATGCGCCTCCAACTTAAACAGCTGGGTTTTGGTTTCGACTGGTCTCGCGAACTCACGACCTGCAAGCCCGAATACTACAAATGGGAGCAATGGTTTTTCACGCGCTTGTTTGAAAAAGGGTTAGTTTATAAAAAGATGTCCACAGTCAATTGGGACCCTGTTGATCAAACCGTGTTGGCTAACGAACAAGTGATAGACGGCAGAGGTTGGCGCTCTGACGCTCTGGTTGAGCGCAAGGAAATCCCGCAATGGTTTATTAAAATAACCGCCTATGCCGAAGAACTGATTAACGACTTAGACAAATTACCGAACTGGCCAGAGCAAGTAAAAACCATGCAGCGCAACTGGATCGGCAAAAGCCGTGGTCTAGATATGCACTTTGACTTGGAATCACCCGTTGGCGAGTTTACCGGTTTCGACATTTACACGACCCGCCCCGACACCATTATGGGCGTGACCTACGTAAGCCTTGCAGCCGAACACCCTATTGCCAAAATCATTGCTGAGACAAAACCAGCCCTCGCACGGTTTATCGCTGAATGTAAAGTGCAGTCGGTTGCCGAAGCCGATATGGCGACCATGGAGAAGGTCGGCATGGATACCGGTATCAAAGCGCTCCATCCCATTACGGGTGAAACCGTTGCGGTTTGGGTCGCCAACTATGTGCTCATGGACTATGGCTCCGGGGCGGTCATGGCTGTACCCGCACACGACCAACGCGATTTTGAGTTTGCGAAAAAATATGGCATCGCAATTTCGCAGGTCATAACAGCTCAGAACGGAGAAATCATCAACCTCGACAGAGCAGCATTCACAGAAAAAGGAATATTGATTCACTCCGGCGAATACGATGGCCTCGACTTCAATGCAGCATTCGATGCCATTGCCAGCACGCTCGAGATGGCCGAAAAAGGCAAGGTTAAAACCAATTATCGTTTAAGAGACTGGGGCGTATCTCGCCAGCGTTACTGGGGTGCGCCAATCCCCATGTACAACCTACCCGAAGGCGGTGAGATTGCGGTACCTGCACACAGGCTACCCGTGTTATTGCCCGAAGACGTGATCATGAATGGTGTGCAATCCCCGATTAAAGCAGACGCCGAATGGCGTAAGGCAGAATTCGATGGTCGTGCCGTAGAGAAAGAAACCGACACCTTTGATACCTTCATGGAATCGAGTTGGTACTACGCCCGCTACACCTGCCCCCATTTCGAAGGCGGTATGCTCGACAAATCTGCCGCTGACTATTGGTTGCCAGTGGATCAATACGTGGGCGGTATTGAGCACGCTATTTTGCACTTACTCTACGCGCGTTTTTTTCACAAACTCATGCGTGATGAGGGTCTCGTTACCTGCGACGAGCCTTTCGAACGCTTGCTTTGCCAAGGCATGGTACTGAAAGACGGCACCAAGATGAGCAAATCCAAGGGCAATACCGTTGACCCGGAAGAACTCATCAACCAATACGGGGCTGATACCGTTCGTCTTTTTTCGATGTTTGCCGCACCGCCAGAACAGAGTATGGAATGGAGTGATTCAGGCGTTGCCGGAGCCTATCGTTTCTTACAACGCCTCTGGCGAGCCGTCGAAGGTCACATCAACGCCGGTGAGCCAAGTATTTTGGACGCTGTGAATCTTCCGCAACAACAAAAGGATCTGCGCCGCAAAACGCACGAGACTATTCAAAAAGTCAGCGATGATTTTGGCCGACGTCAAACGTTTAACACCGCCATAGCCGCAACGATGGAGTTGTTGAACGAAGTCAGCAAACTGTCTGACCGCGCTAACCCACGAGGTTTAGCGGTAGAACGTGAAGCACTTGAGGCCGCCATACTATTGCTCGCCCCGATTGTCCCGCACATCAGCCAATCACTTTGGAAAGCGCTGGGCCACTTGCAGATCCCCTTAAATGAACCTTGGCCGAAACTTG
>JAYWHF010000456.1:0-2894 GCA_043777855.1 Gammaproteobacteria bacterium
GACTTACCATAAATAATGTGTGAACCAATAAGCGTCAAAAACGACTACTGTTCACGCTGCAATTTGGCCAGCGGAAGAACTATAGGCCCCCCACCCCGTTAAGTAAAGGCTTAATTTCCTCCTTTACGCTAGCATCTTCATGGTTGCGTCACCAAAAACCACAAAAAGTCCACTTTCATTTCTCAAAGGCTGAGTTTTGACGCCTATCGTCGAGGAAGCAAAAAAATTCTATTTTTCAATGCACCACCTGAGCCACCATGTTCTTGACTCAAATCAACTATTTACCCTTTACGTTAAAGCTGCAACAATCCCGCCTACAACGCGCACCTTTGTGCCTCGCCTAATTGATTCAAGGCCTTTGAACCATGAACCACTCGCAGCCGATTGCTGAAGTGCTAGACGCTCAGTGCCCGCATGATAAAAAAGTGAGCTGTGGTAACTGCCGACTAAACACAATTTGCCTACCTTTAAGCCTGCATATCGATGATATTGAACGCCTCAATCATATTGTTCAGCGCAATAGACCGCTGCAGAGGGGCGAATATTTAGTAAGGGCAAATGATCCCTTTAGTTCTATCTATGCTATTCGCTCTGGGGCTGTTAAAGCACTCACAATCAGTGATAGCGGAGACGAGCAAGTCACAGGGTTCTATCTGCCGGGTGAGGTGGTCGGCTTGGACGGACTTGCGGACAATCGTTACGTGAATTCCGTTATTGCGCTCGAAACCTCCTCTGTATGCGAGATTCCTTTTAATCGGCTAGAAGAACTTAGCGCAAAGCTGCCAAGCCTACAGCGCCATTTCTTTCAGATTATGAGCCGCGAAATAACTCAAGAACAACAGGTCATCACCCTGCTCAGCAAAAGTAACGCCGAAGCGCGCATAGCCTCCTTATTGCTCAGCATATCTATCCGCAACAGTCGCCGAGCTCTCTCAGCCAGCAAATTCGTGTTGCCGATGTCGCGCACAGATATAGGCAATTTTTTAGGCCTCACTATCGAAACGGTCAGCCGAGTTTTTACTCGCCTGCAAAAAAGCGAAGTACTTAATGTTGATAAAAAAGAAATTTCCATTAACGACATGAACGCATTACAACAACTTACCAAAGGTGCCGAATAAGTTATGGCTCTCACCGAAAGTCACCCAGCGCAATTACAGCTCGCCGCTGCCTTTGCCTGTATTGACAATGCTAATGCACAAGATCCCAACACAGAAATCGTCGATGGCGCTGCAGTGCCTAAAGAATTAATTTACGGGCAACGCATGAGTGCAAAACTCAGCAGTTTTTGCCCAACAGCGTCTATCGCTTTACAGTTAGCGGCGCGTAGTCAACATATTTGCCGCTGGAAAATTCTGCGCAGCAACTACCCGATGGATCGTCAGGGCTATAAACGCTGGCGCTTAGATTTAGGCGCGTTTCATGGGGAATTCGCCGGGGAAATCCTCATCGCTAATGGCTATAGCGATGAGCTAGTGCAACGGGTAAAAGACTTGTTGTTAAAACGCAGTTTAAAACGCGATGAAGAAGTGCAAATGCTGGAGGATGTTATTTGCTTAGTGTTTCTGGAGTTTTATCTGACGGATTTTGCCAGCAAGCATGACGAAGCCAAACTAATCGACATTTTGCAAAAAACCTGGAACAAAATGTCCAATACTGGCCACGAAGCAGCATTAAAACTACCACTGCCAGCAGCAAATCTTGCGCTGGTTACCAAAGCACTAACCACTTAATTGCTAACGCTTTTCTCCTAGGGTCCAACTATGTACGCCATTCTTAAGCACACTCATTTACTTATCATCGTCATCGCGTTCATTGTATTTTTTTTACGCGGAATACTTATGATGCGAGACTCAACGGCTACGAATCACATGCTTTTTAAAATCGCGCCGCACATCCTTTACACGCTCCTCATAGGGACAGGCATTTGGCTGGCCTTGATACAAAACTTCTCACCGATGGCACAGCCTTGGTTGCTCGCAAAAATTATCGCATTGGTCGTTTACATTATGCTTGGCGTCTTAACGTTTAAACACGCCAATGCACGCGTACGCAAAATATTGTGGCTACTCGGGCTGATCGTATTCGCCTACATGGCAAGCGTCGCTACTAGCAAGAACGCTTTAGGTTTTTTTGCGGCTCTGTTCTAAAGTAAACTTGTCAAATCTGCTCCTGTTAATTCCTTCGTTGATCTAAAGGGGGCAGCTCAACGTGGTTTTAACATGAGTTTTCTACGCTATCAATAAAGTGGGTGGCCCTAAGCGGTACCGGACAACATAAAAATGAACGAACACTTTCTTAATATTCACGATACAGTGCTGGTTTTGACCTTTGTGGAATGTCTGTTTCTATCGGTGCTGCTAAAGACACTACCAAGTCGCAAATATCAATCACGGCAACTGTTGGCGACTTTTTTCTTGCTGGAGGCGGCTTGGATTGCGGCAACATTGCTTATCTGGAATCCTCAGCTTCAAAGCTTAACGATCAATACAACAACATTCTCTCCAATACTACTTTCGAGCAGTATTCTGCTACAAGGCCCCTGCCTCTATTTCTACCTTAAATCTCTTTCAGAAAATCTGGCTGTTTCCGATAACTTATTGATGCTGCACGTCGCTCCGACGGCGCTAGCAGTGATCACCATTTTACTCTTCAGGATTGATGGTCTCGCTTGGCTACCGCAAGCCATTCTACCCAACGAACAAAAGAACGCTGCGCGATTTGCTTGGTTCTTGGTGCGCTGCATTCCTCTTGTTTATGTTTTTGCTTGCTTTTACCTGATCTATCAATTGCGCCAACACACAAAACTAACCTCCGCCAACGTTTCCACTGTTGACCTCAAGTTAACCTATGTGGTGCTAATCGGTTTTTTCATTCACTGGCTGTGGGCATTTGGG
>JAYWHF010000457.1:0-2893 GCA_043777855.1 Gammaproteobacteria bacterium
GCGGGGTAGCCTGGTGCAGGGCGTATGCCTTTGTATTTTTCACGAATTAAATCATCGTTCGATAAATTTTCTTCGCGGTCGTAGGCCCAGAATTCTTTACGTACGCGCCTATGCAGATGTTCCGCAAAAGCTTCAGCTAAACGATCAGCAAGTGCTTTTACCATGATGCTGTTGTAGTCGTCGCCCGCGTCTTGGTATTTTTTGGCGAGTTCTTCCGCACCTATGCCCGCCGTAACCGCAAACCCGCCAATATAATCTTGTTTGCCTGACTCTTTAGGTGCTACAAAATCGGCAAGGGAAAAATTCGCCTTGTCGTTACCCGGCTTTTGTTGTTGCTGGCGAATATGGTGCAACGTAGAAATTTGCTTTCCGCTCTGATCATAAACCGCGATGTCGTCATGATTAAGCGTATTAGCCGGCCAAAACCCAATCACGCCGTTGGCGCTAATTAACTTTTCATCAATGAGCTTTTTCAACATCTGCTGAGCATCGGCAAATAAATTGCGTGCGGCATCACCGACAATCTCATCCTCAAGAATTCGCGGGTATTTTCCGGCGAGTTCCCAGCTCATAAAAAATGGCGTCCAATCAATAAGCTCAACTAAGGTTTCAAGTGGATAATTTTCAAATACTTTAATGCCAGTGAAGACTGGCGTTGGTGGTATGTAGCTTGCCCAGTCTAATTTTGCGCGATGAGCAATGGCTTCCGCGTAGGTTCTAATGGTTCCGCGAGGTTTTCGATTCGCATTGCGTTCGCGCACCGCGATATATTCGGTTTGCAAACCTTTAACAAAAGCAGGGCGTAATTCATCGGACAGTAAATTACTCGCAACGCCAACAGCGCGCGATGCGTCCGGCACATAAACGACTTGATTTAATGTAAACGCAGGATCAATTTTTACGGCTGTGTGCGCTTTAGAAGTAGTCGCACCACCAATCATTAAGGGTTTGTTAATGCCGCGACGCTCCATTTCACGAGCGACAAAAACCATTTCGTCGAGCGATGGTGTAATTAAACCCGACAAGCCAATAATGTCACAGTTTTCTTCAATCGCAACTTGCAATATTTTATCGCAAGATACCATTACGCCAAGATCAATCACCGCGAAATTGTTACACTGTAAAACCACGCCAACAATATTTTTACCGATGTCATGCACATCACCTTTTACGGTGGCCATTAAAATTTTCCCATTCGGTTTTGATGCTTCCGTTTTTGCGGCTTCAATAAAAGGCTGCAAGTAAGCAACAGACTGCTTCATGACGCGTGCTGATTTAACCACTTGAGGTAAAAACATTTTACCTTCGCCAAATAAATCACCCACTACATTCATCCCGTCCATGAGAGGGCCTTCGATAACATCGAGTGGGCGAGGGTAGTGCAAGCGCGCTTCTTCTGTGTCCGCTTCTATAAATGCCGTAATACCTTTTACCAGTGCATGTTCAATACGTTTTGCTACCGTAAATGAGCGCCATTCCTGATCTTCTTTGACTTCGCCGGTGGAACCATCACCGCGATATTTTTCGGCGATATCAAGCAATGCTTCAGTGCCATTTGCAGAGCGGTTAAGAATGACATCTTCAACTTTGTCTTTTAATTCTTTAGGTAAGTCATCATATACCGCCAGCTGGCTGGCATTAACAATGCCCATATTCATACCGGCTTTAATAGCGTGGTAGAGGAATACTGAGTGAATTGCTTCACGTAGCGGGTTATTGCCACGAAATGAAAACGACACGTTAGACACGCCACCACTGATGCCCGCGTGAGGTAAGTTTTTTCGGATCCAGCGTGTAGCTTCAATAAAATCTACGGCGTAGTTATTATGTTCTTCAATACCTGTCGCCACAGCAAAAATATTAGGGTCAAAAATAATATCTTCTGGTGGAAAATCTAATTTATCTACTAGGGTACGATAGGATCGCTCGCAAATTTCCTTCTTGCGCGCTTGGGTATCAGCTTGGCCTTGCTCATCAAACGCCATAACAACAACCGCTGCACCATAACGCATGCAGAGTTTGGCTTTGTGCAAAAACTCTTCTTCACCTTCTTTTAAACTGATGGAGTTAACGATGGGTTTGCCTTGGATGCATTTTAAGCCCGCTTCGATTACATTCCATTTGGATGAATCCACCATAATAGGGACGCGAGCAATATCCGGTTCGCCAGCAATTAAATTTAAAAAACGCACTATGGCTTTTTCAGCATCGAGCATGCCTTCATCCATATTGATGTCAATTATTTGAGCGCCGTTTTCTACTTGCTCTAATGCCACTTCGAGCGCGGTAGAATAATTTTCATCAACAATTAATTTTTTAAATTTAGCGGAGCCGGTAACGTTGCAGCGCTCACCTACGTTGACGAAGAGAGAATCTTTAGTGATATTAAAAGGTTCTAAACCAGAAAGGCGGCAGGCGGGTTCTATCTTCGGAATTTTTCGCGGTGGATATTTTTCAACAGCTTCAGCCAATGCTCTAATATGTGCAGGCGTGGTGCCACAGCAGCCGCCGATAATATTCAAAAGCCCGCTGGCAGCAAATTCTTCAACGATCTCTACCATTTCTTCCGCGGTTTGATCGTATTCACCAAATTCGTTGGGCAAGCCGGCGTTAGGGTGAGCCGATACAAAACAATTGGCAATTCGGGAAAGTTCTTGAACATATTGACGTAATTCAGTAGCGCCAAGCGCGCAATTTAATCCGATACTGAGTGGTTTGGCGTGGGCAAGCGAATTGTAAAATGCTTCAGTGGTTTGGCCCGACAATGTGCGGCCTGATGCATCGGTAATGGTGCCCGAAATCATAATCGGTAATTCAAAGCCTGCATCATCAAAATATTTTTTAACTGCAAACACAGCAGCTTTTGCGTTGAGCGTATCAAAAATAGTTTCGA
>JAYWHF010000458.1:0-2893 GCA_043777855.1 Gammaproteobacteria bacterium
GTCGCAAAATAGTCGCCAATGTCTGCATTTTCTGTGAGAGATTAGCTATGTCTGCTGTCGCATTGCTGCAGGTCAAGAGGGTGATGGTTGAGCGTTTACGATAAACAAAGTTTTTGGCTAGAAAAAATACGCGGGTTTATTGTAAAAAATGCGAGAAACGCGACAACAACACAATAAATACACGACTAAAAAAGAAACGGGGCCACCCAAAAGGGTAACCCCGCATAACAGGCCCACATGAGCCTTGACTCCATGCGCTCCTTCGGCTGATGAGCTGACTTTGCATCCCGCAGCCCCCTAATATCCCTAAACCATCCCTCAAAAAACTAACTAATTAGCTAACGCTAAAGATATTTAGTCGCATCCATTGGCCTTTCTTGGCCAACTAACATTCCCAGAGGACCTCCTTGTTGGGCACCATTGTCAAGGAAATTGGTAACGGCCAATAGTCGCTAAATGCGCTGAATCTTGTAGGACATTGACTACAGGAGGCGCCGATTACGGCAGCTTCAACACCGGTAAACCCGCGATTAACGATACTATGCATTTTCTAGCAAAGAGTTTTTCAAGAGTTCATGCAACGAGCCTATTTCAGGGGGACAGCAAGCGCGTGTTGCCAGATAGTGCCGGTTAAACAGCTGAAAGTAATTCAACAACACATCGCAGTTTTTCTGCTCCCCCGCGATTTGCAAACATAAAGCACCGGCCTCTGCCGTAGCCAGATAATTTTCTTGATGAGACTTGCGTAAGGCATAGCCTTTCACATAATCGCGTAATACAGCATCTGAGATAGACACACAGGCTATTTCATCTAGCCATCGGCTTAAATGGAACATTCGACTACTCTGTTTCCAAGTGCCATCTAACAAAATAAATGTGGGGACTTTTTCATTGCGAGGAATGACATGAAAAACTTTTCGTTTAACTTTTTCATCTTTTCCATCTTTCACATCAAGCTCCTTGGTCGATGGAAATACAATAAAACACTGGCGCTTTTCGTCATTTAATAACGCCAAGAGCTCCTGCGAAGGTTCCGCACGACTCCAGCAAAATACATGCGTTTTCTGAGGCAGAACATCGGCAATTAGTCGCCCAGTGTTTGTCGGTTTAAAAACCTCTATGCGATGCATCAATAAAATAAATTCACATGAAGACAGCAGAGTTGGTCTCCACGCACACATACACGCAAATACGCCCATTTGACAAATATCACAACGCACAACTGACTTACCGCGCGCCAAAAAATCCTTGGTTGATTCAGCTAAGCACTGCGCGCGCAGACCATGAAATTGATTTATAAATACCGTCATTTAGAACTCAAACCCTAACGAAGCAAACAAGCTTCTTGTAAAAATCCGACAAAAGGTAAAAAGCAGTTCATGCTCACCCACTTTTCTCCAAGGAAAATTGAGCCAGCACGAAAGGAAATGCTTGCAATGCCAAATGTGGCACAAAATACAACAATTTTCTGTTTATTTTTTCTTCTCTCAATAGACAAAGATCCACCTCTAAATCATTGTACTTAAAGCACTTTTATCATTAGCTCACTTCAAAAAATAAAATGCCTACTCTAATTCTGTTCAAAAAACAAGCTAGGCAGGCGCATTTCGACACTTTAAAATAACACGAAGTCGTGCAGATCAAGCTAGGAAATTGATTCGACGGCGCACTTACGGCGAAAACGCACCACCTTTCGGGTAATGTAGTTCAAACACAGAGGATTTTTTATGGACATTCGAAAGCGGACAGTAGAAAAACGATTTTCCATCACCAATCTTTTTGTTTTATTAATACTTGCGCTGAGCACTTCTGGCTTGCTCGTTCGCAGCGCACCACTGAGCCAACTTGAAAAAATACTCGCCAGAGGCGAGTTGCGAGTACTTTCACGCAATGGCCCCACAACTTTCTATGAAGGCGCCAAAGGTTTAACCGGCTTTGAATACACCTTATTAAGTGACTTCGCCAAAACTCTCGGCGTAAAACTTTTAATACAAGATATCGATAAACCCACCAATACTTTTTATCAGAATAAAGATGAAACTTTTGATCTAGCAAACCCCAGCCTAGCAACAAAACTTGGTCCGGCACAGCATGTACGATATTCGGCACCTTATATGGAAGTGACGCAGCAATTAATTTACAACACAAATCAAACGGCACCTGAGAACATAAACGAGCTGTTAGGCAAAAATGTTGTTGTGCTCACCAAATCAGCGCCGCTAGAACAACTGCGCGACTTACAAAAATCGCTCCCGGGATTACACTGGACAGAAATAGAAAGTGTTGAAACCATCGATTTACTCGATATGGTAGAACAAGGCACTGTAGATTATGCAATCGTTGACTCTGCACTTTATGCACTTTACCGATATTCATATCCACACACTAAACTGGGAATAAACCTTAGTGCTCCACAACCGGTTGCTTGGGCACTTACCCAGTCTAGCGACAATAGCCTTTATGATGCATTACAAAAATACCTGAGCAATATTCGTCAAAGCGGATCCCTTGCACAAATTACCGCGCGTTTTTTTGAACAGTTTGAGCAACTCGATACAGTTACCAGCGCCGATGCCATCATGTTTACTTATCGAATAGATAAGCGCTTACCTTTGTGGGAAACCAGTATAAAAATGGCAGCGCGTGAATATGCGCTCGATTGGAAATTGCTCGCTGCGGTTGGCTATCAGGAGTCACAATGGGATCCAGACGCAGAGTCCTTCACGGGGGTGCGGGGTTTCATGATGTTAACGTCTGATACCGCAAAAGACTTGGGTGTCACTGACCGCGAAGACCCCCAACAGAGCATTGGCGGCGGCGCTAAATATCTCAAAAGCTTACATGAGCGCTTACCCGAAAAAATAAAAGGTCATATACCGTCTGTCATCACCTT
>JAYWHF010000459.1:0-8004 GCA_043777855.1 Gammaproteobacteria bacterium
TGCAGGTCAAGAGGGTGATGGTTGAGCGTTTACCACTATTTTAAGATATACAAAAATTCCGGGCCTAATGCTCAGCAAACAAGTTTATGAGAAACTTAATGAAGCTCAAAAACAGCGTATAGCCCAACAAATAGCCTCCACTATCTGTCGATTTCACCAAGTTACTTTAGCTGAAATTGAGCATGCGGGCATCAATATACCCAACGCATGGGAGCTTTCACTGAAAGTTATAGAAGCACAACTTAACCATTCAGGCGTACGCTCAATAGATAGCGTTTTGAAAGATGTAGTTCGCAACCAATCACAACTCGTAGTGCCTGATTCCGATAAGGTCGTTGGGCACTTTGATTTGCATGGCGGAAACATCCTTGTCAGTGAGAATTTGGCAACTATCAACGGCCTCATCGATTTTAGTAATTTTTCGGTAGGTGATCTTCATAAAGATTTAGCAAAGCTCTATTTTATTTCTCCCGATTTCGCTGACCGCGTATTTTCAATTTATGAACAGCAGACGACTAAATCGCTAAATAGATTGTTAATCAAACACTACATTACACTATATTATTTGTACCATTTGGCGCGACTAAAATTAAGTAATGACATGGATGCTTATCATCGCTGGTTAGAAATTTTTAATGCTTGGTACGACTATTTAGTGAAAGAAAAGGCAATAGCTAAAATCGAAGCGGCTAAGCAAATTTCCACCATCCCCGAAAACTGGAAGCAATGGATTGCTGCCAACTTAATGCGTGACACACAAATTTCTACATTGCAAAGCACACTACAAAAGCAAGGATTTTCAGATATAGATATTTACGTAGAGCTTTTAACGGCAGAAAAGCATCCCTATATAATGGCAGCAAAAGATATGAACAAAACGCTTAAAAAGCGTAATTGGCTGCTAAACACCTTAGACAGAATGGCTGCGCTGGATACACGCTACTCCACCCATATTGAACGGATTAAAGCGCCCGCCTTTAACGTTTTTATTAGAGAGTATTACAGCAAGCATTTACCCGTGGTTTTAACTGATGGAATTGATAAATGGCCTGCGCTTAAAAAATGGACTCCAGAATATTTAAGTACCCATTTTGGCCATGTGGATGTTGAAGTTCAATTTGGCAGAGAGGGTGACCCTATGTACGAAAGAAACTCGTTGTCACATAAAAAAATGATGAAGCTAGCCGAGTTTTCTCGCATGGCAACGGAAGTTGAAGCGAGCAATGATTTTTATATGACGGCCAATAACGCCGCACAAAACATGAACGGACTTGCGGGTTTGTTCGAAGACGTTACTGATTTTGGCGAGGGCTATAGAGAACAGGACACCCTTAAATCGCGAAATTTGTTGTGGTTTGGCCCCAAGGGTACTTATACACCCATGCACCACGATTTAAGCAATAACATGTTGATACAAATATACGGCAGAAAAAAAGTGACATTGATTCCCGCGACCCAAGTTCCGTTAATGTATAACGACAAAGGCGTTTACACTGCTGCAACTTATCCTGATTACGATAAAGCAAAACATCCGCTGCTTGAAAAAGTAACGCCTATGGAGTTCATGCTAGAGCCAGGTGATTCCGTGTTTATTCCTATTGGCTGGTGGCATAGCGTGGAGTCTCTAGACGTTTCCATAAGCCTTACGTTTAACAATTTCAATATTAATAATGCGTACTCAGGGGATTTCCCTAGATGAAATCATTAATATTATTTGCATTGACAATTACCAATGTTGTGCAAAAAAAGTCAACGCATAAACAACCACTAAACTTGGTTAGGCTTTAAAATAAAATGAATGCTCTACTGTATAAATTATTAGCGGGAATGATTTTGTTTTTTTCGTGTGCATCAGTAAATTGCATTGAAAAGGTATACTCCTGCACAGATGCTAACGGTAAAATTCGTTTTGCGGACAATAAAGAAAAATGCAACGCAAACATTGTTGAATTGTCTTACCAAAAACACCGCGATGTTCGTACCAACTACCGCTATCCATTAAGGAGCTATGTAAAGCAAGAATCCGTATACAATATTTATATTGAAAGCCCAGAATCAAACGTAGATGTAGTAGCTTTTAAAACGGCAACGAGAAAATTGAATGCAACACTCAACAAAATATTTAGCATTTTACCCGTTGCCAGTCAGACCTGTTTAAAGGAAATTGATTTTTACATCATGATTGGGGATAGAGCAAAGTTAGGGGGTGAAAATAATATTTTACGATATCATCCAAAAGTTACTGACTCTACTTACTCTTTACATGACAAGCGGTGGTCTCATGCGATAGTCATATATGATGTTGATAATTTCATTTCACTTACCAAGCTCTGGTTACACAAAACGCTTACGCATGAATTGGCTCATGCATGGCATATTAAAGACTGGAGTGCTAATTATCAAAAATCGAAAGATGCGTGGCTGGCTTCGCGGAACGCAAGTCTATATTTGTCGCAGCGAGATCTTTATGGAAGGTTATTGAAACCTGCATATGCCTCCACCAACGAGGTGGAATATTTTGCAGACTTATCAGTTATGTACTTTGTAGACAATGATTATTACCCATTCAATCGCAGCGAACTTAAAGCCTATGATCCTGTGGGCTTTAAGTTGATAGAATCAATGTGGAACATTAAAGATCATAAGGATTAAGCAATGAAGAAATTTATATGTATTTCATTTTTGTTGTCATTTTCATGCATGGCATACTCTCTTGCTGCGCATGAAGAGATTTCTTTGGAGACAATTGTTTCATCGATCAGGGAAGCTGGTATTGCAAACACACTAAAGACAATTGAAAACGATGGAATCTTCGAAAAAAAATCAAGGCAAATAGTATTATCCAATAAAGTTGGGGTACTTGGGGCTGATCGATTCGAGAAAGTTAAATGGACCACCAGTAAATTAAGCGAAAATGGCAAAGAGTTCGCCTTAAGCATACCTATTGGTGGCTATAGTTTTATTTCACCATTCTCTGAACCACTAAAATTTAAGATATTTGAGTGCGAAGATAATGGCGCATCATCAGGAATAAAAGTCATTTCTTTTGATAACAATTCGCTAGCTGTTATTGAAAGCTGGTCTTGTGGTTCTCTAGGTTGCTCTTACGATTTTCTGTTTTCAAAAAATACAACTGAAACTAACCAACATTTTTGTCTGTAATTTTTATAGATAAAGGGGTCGTAGTGATTTTATTTTAATCAACGAGAATTTTTAAATAAAAACGAAATGGAGCTCGTTATGTCAAGAAAAACGCGGATGTATTTGCCTGGGGTTCCAACACATGTTGTGCAGCGTGGCAACAATCGAGATGCTTGTTTTTTTGCAGAAGAAGATTTTCAGTTTTATAAAGAAGTTTTAGCGGAAGGCTTAAATCGCTATGGCGCACAACTGCATGCTTATTGTTTAATGACAAATCACGTGCACTTGTTGATAACGCCAAATTTCACTGATAGTATCTCGCGCATTCTGCAGCACATAGGTCGTCAATATGTGTGTTACATTAACAAAACTTACAAGCGCTCCGGCACTTTATGGGAGGGTCGCCACAAATCCAGTTTAGTTGATGCAGAAAATTATTTGCTGGTTTGTTATAGATACATCGAATTGAATCCAGTTGTTGCTGGCATAGTGAAAATGCCGGAAGAATACCCATGGAGTAGTTACAACGCTAATGGGTGGGGAAAGGGTGATTCGCTAGTTGCACCGCATGAACTTTATTTAAACCTTCATGCTGAAAAGCTGATGCGTGAAAGGGAATATCGTGAATTATTTCGCGCTAATTTGTCGGCCCAAGATTTACACGCGATTCGAGAATCGCTGTCAGCGAATCAAGTGTTAGGGCAAGCGCGATTTAAAGAGCAGATTGAATCTGCGTTGGAAAGAAAAATTGGTTTTATGAAGCGAGGTAGACCGGCTGGTGTGGTTGGTTAGAAATAAATCACTACGACCCCTTAAGCTCTTAAGCTAAGAGATATTTTATGAAATTTCGAACATTAACTACAATTTTAATTTTTTTCTCTAGCTCTTGTTTTCCTGAAAACAAAGCCGGCGACCAATTAAATAAATATTCAACGAACACATGGCTCCAGCAAATGTTTCCTGCCCCTAACAATTGCACTCCAATAAACGGAGTCTACTATGATGAATTTCAATCAACGAGCGTAGATAAGATTATGGAAAATAAGGGGTATTCCCCTTATTCGATTGATGATCAACTTGCAAAATATAAAATACACGAACCTTTTTATGGCGCGACTGCAATTGAATTAGGAATACCTTCAAACACAACATCAATATTTACAGTAACAGTGAACGTTAATGCAAAAACACTGGCTAACAAAATTAAGGAAACTACAGGTATTGAATTGGAAATTTCTAAAAAGGGAATGCAAGCGAAAAGCGGTGTTGCCTACATCATCCACGACAATGCAAAAACATCTACTTACGCTTGTTTTAGTTTTGAGGAATAATCAATATGTCAATTTATAATCAGATCATTTCCGTAAATGCGAGTCTTATATTATGAAACTTAAGAAATTATTACTTATCTTTTTCCTTCTGCCAATTAGCTGTATGGCTAAAAAGGAAAGTGAGTTTGAAAAAATGCTAGCTGGCTTTCCTGAGTGTAAATTTGAAAATCTTTATGTGGACTATAAAACACATGAACCTCAACACCAATACTTTAAAGAAAGAGGACTAATGCCAAACAAAGTGGAAAATGAGGCAGCATTTTTTAATGTTAATGAAAAATTTCATGGCATGCCAGTTGATGAAATCGTAATTAGTGCTGGCTATACAATTGTTTCCATTAGATTCGTTGCACCTCCTGAATCTGTCGAACAAAAAATGCGCGCATTTCTTAAGAATGGATATAACAAGGAACCGCTTCCAGCAGGAAGTGATGCAGCTATGCTGACTCCCTTGTTAAAACGGAATATAACTTCTCCACAAAAAACTAACTTAACTTGCGATTTTGAAGCCAACTATTAATTAAAAATGGAATAATATATATGTCAGTTTACAACCCAGGACCTGCATTTACACCCACTTCACCTGTATCAGCTGCTCGTATACAGCCAATAACCGGCGTCACACGACAACATAAAGGACAAGATTGGTCAGCGCCTGCAGGGACAGGCATTCCGGCTGCCTATGATGGAAAAGTAATTGCAAATAGGCCGATGAGTGGTTTTGGAAATGCGATTGTTGTCGAGCATGTTATAGATGGTGTAACAGTCCAAACGCTTTATGGACACTTACAGTCAAAGCCCGATTTCAAAGTGGGTGATCCTGTTAAAAAAGGAGACGCTATCGGAAAAGTAGGCAACACGGGGGCGGAAAGTGATGGCAATCATTTACATTTTGAAATAAAAGTAAACCCATCTGTGCCAGGTACATATGATTTTGCTGCAGCGCCATCCAACCCTCTAACTTACGACTTCCCAGACGCAACAGGTGGAGGCAGTTCAAGCACTGGCAGTACCGGCGGCGGCTCATCTAGCACTGGAACCTCATCAGGTACCGGCAGCGGTACAACTATTGGTGGAGGCTCTTCTGGCACCGGAACCTCGTCAGGGACTGGTAGCAGTACAACTAGCGGTGGAGGCTCATCTAGCACAGGATCCTCATCAAGTACCGGCAGCTCTACAGGTCATTCCAGCGGTGCAATCCCTACCGTGAATATCAATGACGGATTCTCCTCATCTAACTCTAGCTCTGGCACTTCCGGCCAAATCCCAGGCTCTACTAATAACCCTGGCTCTTCTTCCAATCCAGGCTCATCCAATAACCCACCCGATAAACCACTACCAGATGGCCAAGTATATAGGCCTGGATACGCATGGGGTCCGCATTCTGGTTTAGATCGTTACGACGCCGATGGTAACTTAATAGGGCATGTTCAAGAAGGATCCGATGAGTGGAGAAAGTTTTGGGAGGGGACTAAGTTTAAAGACCCATTCATAATCAACGCATTTGGAAGTATTGGTGGTGGCGGTGGTTGCGAAACTCCGACTCCGACTCCGACGCCGGTACCACCTGTGCCTGTTCCACCCGTACCTGTTCCACCGGTACCTATTCCACCGGTACCCGTTCCACCTGTGCCTGTACCACCGGTACCTGTTCCACCCGTGCCTGTTCCACCTGTGCCTGTACCACCTGTGCCTGTACCACCGGTACCCGTTCCGCCTGTGCCTGTACCACCTGTGCCTGTTCCGCCGGTACCTGTGCCACCACCACCTGTTCCGCCGGTGCCGCCGCCCCCTGTCCCACCGCTGCCTCGCCGCGATCCATTAGTATTTGATATTAATGGCAACGGCACAGTGGACACCTTGTCTATTTCGGCAGGTGTTCAGTTTGATAGCGACAATAGCGGTTTTGCCGAACGTACTAGCTGGGTCGCACCAAGTGATGCGTTGCTCGCACTAGATCGTAACAGCAATGGTTTTATCGACGGTGGAGCAGAACTCTTCGGTACGGATACACTGCTTAACAATGGCACATTTGCAGTCAATGGTTTTGATGCCTTGGCAGAATTTGACCTTAATAAAGATGGTCAGATAGATGCAAATGATTCGATTTTTGCTGAATTACGCTTATGGCAAGACATTAATAGTAACGGCGTGACCGATACAGGGGAGCTGAAAGGCTTAACTGAGTTGGGTATAACCTCTATTGCAACAACATTCACTACTGACAGTTTTACGGATGTAAACAATGTAGAACACCGTGAAGCAGGTATATTCTCTAAAGCAGATGGCTTTAACGGAACGACGAATACACTTTGGTTTGAGTCTGACAGGCGCGCGACTGTGGCTGTGACGCAGAGGCAAGGAAATAACATTAATGTTTCTGATGCAATAAAAAAATTACCGAATGCGATTGGTTTTGGCAACACCTATACCCTACACCAGGCTATGGCACTTGACCAAAGTGGTAGCTTGCGCGCAAAAGTCGAAGCCTTTATAACAGAAGCCAATTCAGCGGCGCGACATGTATTAGTGAATGAAATCTTGATGCTCTGGACTGGGAGCCAAAACGCTACAAAAGGTTCTCGCGGTGACGAAGTGGATGCTAAATCGCTCAGCATACTCGAGTCATTCTGGGGGCAAGCTGCCTTGCAACAAAACCCAAGTGGTCAATATGCGGAATTGGTTAACAATGCTTACCTGCAGCTTGAACAGTCCGTCTATACCCAGTTGATGAGTACTACGCTTGCCAAAGGCCTACTTCGCTTAATCACTTTTAGCCATTCCGACGGCATTTGGAGTGGAAATTTCACCGCGGTAAGTGCCCTGCTTGCAAGAGATTTTGCCTTTAATAGCCCGTATGCACCCAGTGATTTAACAGAGCTAATGAGTGTTGTTAAAGGATTAAACCCTTATTCAAATAAGCTGTATCAACAATTTAAAGACGCACTTGAAGCCGAAGCCAATAAATTACCGGCGGCAGAACAAGAACTTATGCAGTCTGTAGTGCGCGCAGGCGACGATACGCTGAACGGTTCCGATACCGATAACTTCATTATTGGCTACCAAGGCGACGACGATATTAGCGGCAAGTTTGGCAATGACATTATCTATGGTGGATTGGGGAGCGATTTACTGCATGGTGACGCAGGAAATGACACCTTGTTTGGCGGCACAGACGTAGACAAAGTCTTTGGAGATGATGGAGATGATGCACTCTATGGCGGCATAGATAATGATGCACTCAATGGTGGTAATGGCGACGACTATTTATTAGGCGGCAGTGGTGATGACAACCTCAGCGGCGGCACAGGCGACGACATTTTGCGGGGTGAGAAGGGTGACGACACGCTAACCGGCGACAACGGCAACGACGTTTACCAATTTGCGTATGGCGACGGTCACGACATCATCAACAACATTGACTACGGCACCGAGCGCAATGATGTTTTGCGTTTACACAACGACATCAAAACAAGCGATGTAAAATTAACGCGCGTGAATTATTCACTTGTCATTACGCTTGTCAGCACCG
>JAYWHF010000460.1:0-2890 GCA_043777855.1 Gammaproteobacteria bacterium
TAAGTGGTTTTGGCATGAGGCCTCCGATGAATTAGGGAGGCTGAATTTTGGTGGGTATTGGGTGAATTGGCTAGAGGGTGGTTTGTTGATCGCTTACGATTTTTTTAGAAAGACCTTTGAAAGTTTGACTAGAACTTTAGCAAAATCATGCACTACTATCATTTCTATGTAGCGTCGCGCTCGGGCTTGCAATCAAAACTTGCACGGCCACATCATCTGTACTAACCCAAAGCGATTGCTGGATATCTGACATTAATGAGTGCGGCAAAAATAAAGCAGTTTCCGCCGAGACACTTACGTCAAAAGCTTGCGATAATAATTTACAGGAACTAGCAACAGCTATTAGAAGAGCATAACTATCTTGAATCGGTAAGGCATAAGTAGTGTAAGGCGCGAGGCTAATTCGATTCACATTAAAGTCATCGAAACTAACAATCTCTTCAACTTTAATCGCACCGCTTTCAGAAACAAACACTACCCTATGAGCAGTTTGCGCAGGAATGTCTAATAACACCTTTTCTAGCGCAGCCTCCGTATCCCAATGATTTTGAGTCAATACTTTCTGTGCAAAAGATAGAATTTTTCTTTCATAGACAGGCGTTTGAAATTCAAGGGTACTCACGCCATGCTGTAAGGCATGAGGCACAAAGCAGGGAATAGTTACAACATCACCAACCTGTAACGGTTGAACAGCCGAGAAACTATTCATTAATTCCCGCGCTTTTTGTTCTTGCTGATTAAGCGCTTCTGGTATCGGCGCGATCAAGCGTTGCAAAGTCGCCGCATTAACCGGCGAATCTATTTCTTCGCCCAATTTTGTTTGCTCGCAATCCAATAATTTATCTATTTTATAGCGAACGATTTCATAATTTTTTACAGCCGTTAAATAGGCGAATTTGAATTCATGATCACTTTTGTATTGCACTCTTTTTTTGTTATCGAAACCTAAGCGAATCGCACCCACTTTTCCATTCCATGCCTGCTCGTCAACATGAGTTACTACATAGACTTCTTGTTTTTTTTCATGTAATTCAAAATATAAGTCACCATAGACTTCGTCTGGTAAAGGGTTGAGTGCTTTTAGCAGTATAATTTTTTTTTCTAAACCTGCGGCCATGTAGTCAGGCAATAAAGCCAACACCCAAGGCAAAGGCGTTGTAAAACCTTGCGCTATAACCTTGGATACTCCGCGCACTTCTACACCCGTGTACCAAATTTCTTGTCCCCAAGGTTTAGGTATTTTAACCGGGTCCAGCGCTAATGGCATCGATAGATCTATCCAGGGCACCTGACTTTTTTTCGCAAAATCTTGCAAGCTCGTCAAGTCATCACTTAACAAGTCGACAGATAATATAAAATTCTGATCGAATTGAAAAAACGCCACAGAAATATCTGCGCGACAATTTTCCTTTGATAGATAAACAAAAGCGACTAACTCAACACGACTCGGTTGGCTTAAATAGTATTGCAGAAAATCAAAACGAAGCGCGAATGCCATACTAGAAAAACTTGCGCGCAACAGTTCACGTTGTTGCTCGCGGATAAAAGCTTCTGGCTGTTCGGAAAAATAAATAATCAAACCACTAGCTCAACAATTTAGGATGAATCAGCGGTGCAGTTTAACAGACAAATAAAAAACTCGACCTAAGTCGAGCTTTTTATTTGTCTGTTAAACTCAATAGATCAATTGAGCCGCTCAATTACCGTAGTAATCCCCTGCCCCAACCCAATACACATCGTTGACACACCCAAGATTGCATTTTTTTCTTTCATTACCGTTAACAAGGATCCAGTAATCCGCGTACCGGAGCAGCCAAAGGGATGGCCCAAAGCAATTGCACCGCCGTTGAGATTCACTTTTTCATTCATCACATCCAAAAGCTTTAAGTCCTTCAAAACAGGCAAGGCTTGAGCGGCAAAAGCTTCATTCAATTCCACCACCTCAATATCGTTCATGGTTAAGCCGGCGGCTTTCAAGGCCTTTTCGGTGGAGGGAACGGGGCCATAACCCATGATTGAGGGATCGACCCCTGCAATACCCAATGAAACAACTTTGGCGATCGGCGTAAGACCTAACGCCTGAGCCCGCTCTGCCGACATCACTAACATAACCGAGGCACCGTCAGAAAGCTGCGACGAACTGCCTGCTGTTACTTGGCCATTTTTGGGGTCGAATACCGGCGGCAATTTACTCAATGCCTCAACAGTTGTTTCAGGACGAATGGTCTCGTCCTGATCAACCATAATCATAAAGCCATCGGCATTATGACCTTCAACCGCAATGATCTCACGCTCAAAACGGCCTTCTGCGCGCGCCTTGGCGGCCAGCTGATGCGAGCGAGCGCTGAACTCATCCATTTGCGGACGCGTAATGCCGTGTAACAAAGCAAGATACTCAGCCGTCATTCCCATATTTCCTGCCGCTTTTGCGACCGAAAGCCCTAACAATGGGTTAATGCTCACAGATTCATACATGGGCAAATGACCCATGTGCTCTACGCCACCGATAAGGTACACGTCGCCCAGACCGGCACGTATGTTAGCAGTCGCCGAATGCAGAGCCGACATGGACGAACCACACAAACGGTTGATAGTTTGCGCAGGCACGGTGTGCGGCAAGCCTGCGAGCAATAAGATATTACGTGCAACGTTGAAGGCTTGCTCTTCGCGCTGCATAACGCAACCCCACAACATATCGTCAATCGTAGCTGGATCTAGCGAGGCATTTCTAGCCAGTAAACCCTTGATAATAGCGGCTGATATATCATCTGCACGCGCATTGCGGAAGCAGCCGTTTTTGGAGCGACCCATCGCACTGCGGGCATAGTCAACTATTACGGCATCTCTTGGTTGTAAACTCATTCTCTTGCTCCTTAACCGTAAAATTTCT
>JAYWHF010000461.1:0-7994 GCA_043777855.1 Gammaproteobacteria bacterium
TACTCGGTGGCATTGAAGCCAGTTTGCGCGACTACAATTAAAAGCGCGTTAACTTAATTTGCCCTCCCGGAAGGCCAACAAATTTCAAAAGTCTGCACGCCGCGTTCGCAACTCACCGGTGCCGTCATCGTAAAAGTAACAGCCCCCCGCACATCAACATAAAAATGAATACCCCTAACTTTTAATACTGTTTGCATTGCCCATATTCTGGGACAATGACACTCTAAATACCTTCCCTCTTAGCATCCTTCCTATGAACACCACCGCCATCAACTTATTCGATCATCCTCGTTACTGGGCAGAATGCTACGGGCCAGCCCCGTTCTTGCCGATGAGCCGCACGGAAATGGATAGGCTTGGATGGGACAGTTGCGACATCATTATCGTCTGTGGCGATGCCTATGTAGATCACCCCAGTTTTGGCATGGCGGTTATAGGGCGTTTTTTAGAGTCGCAAGGTTTTCGCGTGGGGATAATTGCACAGCCCGATTGGCGCAGCGCGGAGCCCTTCAAAGCACTGGGCAAACCCAATCTATTTTTTGGCGTAAGCGCAGGCAACATGGACTCAATGATCAACCGCTACACCGCTGATTTGCGCATGCGCTCAGATGACGCCTACACCCCCGGCGGCATGGGTGGCAAACGCCCCGACCGCTGCGTAACTGTGTATAGCCAGCGCTGCAAAGAAGCCTATAAAGATGTTCCTATCGTACTCGGTGGCATTGAAGCCAGTTTGCGCCGCATTGCCCAGTACGATTATTGGAGCAACGAAGTACGCCGCTCGGTATTGATTGATGCAACGGCCGACATTCTTCTCTACGGCAACGCCGAACGCGCCATCGCCGATATTGCGCACTTACTCGCGGCAGGCCGCTCGATTAAAGATATTACCGACCTTCGTGGCACCGTGGTTATTAAAAAAGAGGCGCCTGCTGGCTGGACGGAAATTGACTCTAGTCGCATCGACTGGCCTGGGCACATCGACAAATTACCGAATCCCTATGACTATCAACACGACACCAAATCCATTGTCGATATTGCGCAAACGGATATTAATAATTCGCAAGTCGGTATGCGCCAGCTTGATCCGGATAAAATGGCCGCACAGATAGCCGCTTTAAATCCCGATCAGGCCAACGAATTAAATACTATCGGTTGCCCGGCACAAGGCGCCACTTCCGCCAAAGCAATTGATCCAAGCGCGCCGCAACCCATACGCATCATTCCCATGCCATTGCAAAATCGCAGCGATTTAGTGGGCGATGATAAAGTCTACGTGCGCCTGCCAAGCTTCGACAAAGTGCGCAATGACTCCACGCTCTATGCACATGCTTCTCGTGTTCTTCACCAAGAGGCCAACCCCTACAATGCTCGTCCATTGGTACAAAAACATGGTAACCGGGAAGTTTGGGTTAACCCTCCACCTATTCCGTTAGAAACAAACGAACTGGATGGCGTATTTGATTTGCCTTATCAGCGCGTACCACACCCCAGTTACGGCAACGAAAAAATTCCCGCCTATGACATGATTAAAACTTCCGTCAATATTATGCGCGGCTGTTTTGGCGGCTGTACGTTTTGTTCCATCACCGAACACGAAGGTCGTATTATTCAAAGTCGCTCACAAGAATCTGTGTTGCGCGAAATTGAAAGTATTCGCGATAAAGTGCCGGGCTTTACCGGCCACATTTCTGATCTCGGCGGCCCCACCGCCAACATGTATCACCTCACTTGCAAAGATATGCCGACGCTGTCTAAATGCCGCAGGCTGTCATGCGTATATCCAACGATTTGCAAAAATTTAATTACTGATCACAAACATACCACCGCGCTTTATCGCGCTGCACGCAAACTTAAAGGGATCAATCGAATTTCTATTGCGTCGGGCTTACGTTATGACTTAGCCGTGCGCGACCCTGAATACGTGAAAGAACTAGTGCAACATCACGTAGGCGGTTATTTAAAAATTGCCCCTGAGCACACCGAAGAAAGCCCCCTATCGATGATGATGAAACCAAAAATGGGCGCGTATTATGAATTCAAAAAAATGTTCGACCAATTTTCACGAGAAGTGGGTAAGAAACAATATTTAATCCCTTACTTCATCGCCGCACACCCCGGCACTAAGGATGAAGACATGCTCAACATGGCACTGTGGTTAAAGAAAAATGATTTTGAAGTAGACCAAGTACAAACCTTTTATCCATCGCCCATGTCATTGGCAACGGCGATGTATTATTCCGAGCGCAACCCGCTCAAAAAACTCAGTTACAAAAGCGAAAAAATAACCATTCCGCGTGGGTTAGATCAGCGCCGCTTACACAAAGCCTTATTGCGCTACCACGATCCGGCAGGTTGGGATGTTATCCGCGACGCCTTAGTGAAAATGCGCAAGGGCCATTTAATCGGCTCCACCGCATCGTCACTCATCCCGGCGGCCAACCCCGTTATTAGCGCACGCATGCCAACGGCGAATACCCGTAGCAACATGAATAGCAACATGAGCAGCAAAGCCGGCTCACAAAAAATCGCTGCGCAAAAAAATACCGCTTTTAAAAATACAGCACCAAAAAACACAGCCCCTAAACATGCAGCACCAAAAGCTAAAGCTTTTGGTGATAAATTCGAAAGCGCGAAAAAGTTTAATGCACACACCGCCGCAAAAAATAATGTGGGCATAAAAGCAGAAAGTACAAAAATAAAAGAGGGGAGCACAAAACCAATCCCCAACAGCACTCGCCCAAACAAACCAGGCACACAAAAAAAGTAACCAACGAGGCCGAAGCAAAATTACCTTGTCATTTTAGATGGACCCACACAAATACTCTCCTTTTCTAGCAGATGATGAATTGTTGCCCCGATCTATAGGGGCAACAATTAACTCAACCTCACTCACGCTAAAAAGGAAATCCTATGATCAAGCAATCTCTCTTACATGCCATAAAACTTATTGCCGGATGCACACTGCTTGCATCCTGCACACTTAGCAATGCTTCAACAAATGAACAATATGCCGAAAACTCCTATCAAGACAAAATTAACAGCAGTAGCATTCTTCAACAAATCTTTGCAGCACCACACTCTATTGCGGGATGGGACATCAACTTACAAACAGAAAATACTGTAACCACCTACACAAGCGGTGTAGCTACAGAAGGTGTTACGGTAATACACTACAAGAAAGGTGGTTCCTGGGTCGGCGAAGGTACAGGAGGGCCTAATCAACAGAACTACTTTGGCTCATACAAATATCAACGTACCAGTCCAAACACAGCGACAGAAAAAGGAATTGATTTATCACTGCACAACACCCCTTACATCACAAAATACACTTTCGAAACACCAACCCGTGGGAAATGGGTGCAGGATTGGGGCAATGGCCAAATTATTTTTAGCGGTAGTTTTACACTCGTACCCAGCAACCTCCCCACTGAACAACACACAGCACCAGCAAGCAATACAGGCCTAAATATCGCTCTTATTATTAAGAACGCAACCTCTACACAATTACCCGATGATGTTTATCCAAAAAAAGGTTTGGCGTTACAGCTATACAATCAGGATGGCACCTTTACGATAAAAGGTTTTGGCCCAAAAACACTTAACTCAACGGGGACTTACCGCTATAAAAAGGTGTCCGCAAATACCGCCGAGGAAGAAGCCATTCAAATTACTGATTTGTTTACCTTGCCGTACACCATGGTTTATACCTTTGAAACACCAACATCAGGTACCTGGTTTCAAAGTTTGGGGAATGGCTTTATAAAATTTCACGGCACCTTTGATACATTCCCCAATTAATGATTGATCGTTTCACTCATTCCGTAAAAAATAGTAAGTGTCCTATGGCACTTACTATTTAGGTTACAATCAATCTTCAGTGCAAATAGTTTGCACAATTCAGTGATAGTTTATGGCAACAATGACCATCGAAATTTTAAAAGTTTGGCTTATCTTTTCATTTAGTCTGGGCTGCTGGACATGTCTGAATTTATTGGTAAATAAACAGGGGGATCGCCGCGTCAAGTACACCATCCTTGTATTCATTACACTGCTCTTGATACCGCCCATCGATGCTTACGTTACCCTTACCGCAAAGCAACCTGTACCGTGGTTATTAACCTTACATCAACAAATTACCTGGGCTTACGGCCCACTCATAGTCCTACTCATCAAACATGTGCTGTTACAAAAAAGCCGACACCTTGTACTTTTACTGCATGTGTTACCTTATTCTCTTGGCTTAATCCACGGCATGCTGAAGTTAAACTGGATACCATTCCCCATTTTTGTTGCAGTGCTTTTTACACAGGTGTTTGCCTATTTAGGTTACGCAATTTATTTACTACAAAAACACCGCGGCCAATTGTTAAATTTAATCAAACACCACAAAAACACTACTTATTATTGGTTGTTGTATTTAGCTGCCAGTTTGATCTTTGTGATGCTGCTAGACTTTTTTGTATACATAAATATCTATATTGGAAATTTCCATTCCATTCTATTTCCATCCGTTATGGCCAGTATAGTTGCCGTTTATGTAAATACTATCGCGCTTTTTTCGGTGTACCAACCAGCTGTTTTTTTTCACGAGTTAGCACAAAATGAACCAATCGAAGAAATCTCGCCGAAGCCAAGCTTACGTAGCATCGAGCTATCGTCTGAGGCCGCACAACAACTGGATGAACAATTGCAGCTATTAATCGCCACGCACAAACCACATTTAGATGACACGATTTCTTTGCCCAAATTAGCATCACTGCTTGGCGTTAGCAGCCATCAATTATCTGAGTTATTAAACATTCATAAATCCACTAATTTTTATGACTTCCTGAATGATTTACGTTACGAAGAATCAATTATTTTTTTAACAAAAAGTACAGCTGATCTCACTATTGCCGACATTGCCTATCAATCAGGGTTTAATAATCGCAATAGCTTTTACAAAGTCTTTAAAGAAAAAACCGGTGTAACACCAAGCCAATTTAAAAAATCGATTCGATAATACCAAAAGCACTTTTTTCAGAAAAAATAGCAAAAAAAAACCGCTGATATCTAGTCAGCGGTTTTTTATTAAATCGGCATTTTTATTTGGGATTACCATAACTCATTAAACGTTCATATCTACGCTCAATTAATGCATCCAATGGTTCTTTATTCAGTTTATCCAACTGCAGAATTAAACGCTCACGCAGTTTTCTTGCCATGGCATCTACATCGCGATGCGCGCCGCCAAGTGGCTCAGGAATAGTTTCATCCACAATGCCTAAATCTTGTAAAATTTTGGATGTCACGCCCATCGCCTGTGCCGCTTCGGGTGCTTTGGCAACCGTTTTCCAAATAATATTGGCGCAACCTTCAGGAGAAATGACAAAATACGTGGAGTATTGCAGCATGTTCAGTTGATCACCCACGCCAATAGCCAAAGCCCCCCCGGATGAACCCTCTCCGATTACAGTGCAAATAATTGGCGTACGCAAACGCGACATAACGGCAAGGTTCTGCGCGATGGATTCAGAAATTCCGCGCTCTTCAGAGTCAATGCCCGGATAGGCGCCGGGCGTATCAATCAGCGTAAGAATAGGTAATTTAAACCGCTCAGCCATTTCCATCAACCGCAACGCTTTACGGTAACCTTCAGGCTTTGGCATACCAAAATTACGCATCACTTTTTCGTTGACGGTTCGGCCTTTTTCTTCCGCAATAATCATTACCGGCTTACCGTCGAGACGCGCGACACCGGCAATAATGGCTTTGTCGTCGCCAAAGTGACGGTCGCCGTGCAACTCATCGAAATCCGTAAATACCCGCGAGATATAATCTGACGCATAAGGCCGCAAGGGATGACGAGCAATTTTGACGACATCCCACGCCGTCAGTTTTGCATAAATATTTTCAGTGAGTTTGGTACTTTTTTCGCGTAATTTTGCAATTTCATCGGCGATATTAACGTCGCTAGAGTTACCAATAAATTGTAACTCTTCAATTTTGCCTTCAAGATCGGCAATCGGCTGTTCAAAATCCAGATAATTCAGATTCATAGCAGATACAAGCTCTTTGTGTGGGTAGAGAACCACCACCATTGATTTATTAATAATCAGTTGTAATGTTTTAGTGAAGCCTACAAAAACAAAACACTGTCTTGAGCGATACGAGAAGGGCGTCACACTACGCGAAAAGACTGATCTAGTCGACCTTTTCACGCAATATCGCTAGTGTTTTCGTTTTAGAAGTTCGCAGGAATTATTAGACGAGACGCCGTGAAGTAACGTAAAAATTACATAGAAAAAGACGATCCACATCCGCAGGTGCTGGAAGCATTCGGATTTTGTATCACGAATTTTGAACCTTGTAGGCCCTCTTCGTAGTCAACTTTGGCCCCTAAAAGATAAGGGTAACTCATGGAGTCTACCAACACTTTGACACCATCCGTTTCAACGACCGAGTCATCCTCCGTAACGGCCTCGTCAAACGTAAACCCATATTGAAAACCAGAGCAGCCGCCACCAGTGACATAGACCCGCAGCTTGAGGTCGTTATTGCCCTCCTCCTCGATCAGGCTTTTTACCTTCGCCACGGCACTATCACTGACATAGACCGCTTGCGGGATAAAAATCTCTGCAGAACTGGACATAGGTTTCTCCAAAATAACGCCAACGAACCTGATTATCCCTTTACCCTAGTAATTCAGTCAACTATTGTGATGTGACGCGCTCATCTTCACGTTGGGCATGGCGTCCAACGTGTGCTCCATTTTAGCGATTTGCCTAACATCACCTTTGACAATAACGTTTTGGTCAATGCTTGCCTCTGCAATAACTTCACTACCTGCAGCCATTCCGGTACAGACCAATTGACCGACCAGATGGGAACCTTTAACCATTTCGATCAAATGATAATGAATCGAGCCTTCAACCATCGCCTTTGCTGCTAGCTCTATGTGTTTTGTCGAGTAAATCGAACCGCACACTTTGCCGTTAACAACAACATTTGGCGCGTGAATTTCGCCCTCGACAACACTACTTTCAGCCACAACTAACTTTGCTGACTTACCTTCTTCTGCGTAGATATTCCCTTTTAGCGAACCTTCCAGATATAAATCACCACTGAAGTAAATGTCTCCTACTATCCGCGTGGCTGAAGACAACAAAGATTGGTGATTGGCGAACATTTGCTTGGTTTTGGAATTGAACATCAATAGAACCTCGATAAGGTTTTAACTAACTAAGGCAAAGGAATGGGCCATTCCAGCTGCGTTTCTGTGACAGTTTTATCGCTCGATTTTACAACGAGCTCGACCGTTTTTGGCACGAAATCCAAAGGAAGCTGCAATTCCCCTTCCAAAACTTGAAAGTATTTCAGATTAAGAGGAATGCTTGATGACGTGGCCGATTTGGAAATCTGATACAGCGGCAGCTCTACCGCTTTTCCGGCTTGCTCTCCAATCACCTTAAACTCTAGGTTGCCTAGGAAATCCACCTCTTGCATCGATAGCTTTTGCACAACCAATTTGAAATTAAAACTTCCTTTTTCTGGCAAAGGAAATGCAGTAAACAAGCCAAAACTGAGCCCGAGCGGGTTGAGTTTAGCACCCGAAGCGAGAAGCTCCTTGTAGACCCGCAAAAAGCGCTCAGATGCCGCCATTTGTGATCGTTGTGTCATCACCAACTGACGCATGTCTTCAATAGTTTGGCGATCAACTTCAGCATTCGTCTGCAACTCAGCTAACGCCCGCTCTATCTTTTGCAGCTCAAGATGCTTATTGTCTTCGACCGCGAGCTGCTGACGTTGTGCGTACAAAAACCCCGCGTAAAAAACTCCCGCCAAAATTGCCAGCAAACACATCAAACGCAAAAAACGCACCATTGGACGATACGGAATAATCCGCATTCGGTGATTAATGCTACCTTTTACTACCGCCACATTTATCTGCCTTATTATTTATCAATAAAATAGCTGCCGAAGGATGATTTACCATCGCCATCGCGCACCTA
>JAYWHF010000462.1:0-2887 GCA_043777855.1 Gammaproteobacteria bacterium
AAGAAAGTCACTGATAAAAATTTTATTGATGACACTTGGCGACTTTATCGCGATACGTTAAGAATGGCTCAGCGCCTCAATGTTCCATTTTCCTGCAACTGGTCTTACAACCGAATAGATCGAGAACACAAAAAGCTTACCCTTGAACATCATGCGTTAATTTACGGTGAGTCTACTCGTGAATATGAATTTAAGTATCCTTGTGCTCGCATCGTAGAATGTAATGGCTTTACCGCCACGTTATTAACATCTCCCTTCTTGCTCACCTAGGAAGGGGTTGAAATGCACCATTGCGTCGGCTCCTATCATGACGACGTTGACAGTGGTAGTTCGATCATCTTTTCATTAATCGATCAAGAGAAGGTGCGAAGCACACTAGAGCTTAGCTTTATAAAAAATAAATGGCGCGTTGTGCAAAACAGGGGCACCTGGAATCACCAGGTAGCTGCATCTTTTGATGCGGCTGCTTTACAGGTTGCCAAGGTGCAAAATGAATTATTACGATCATTAAAAAAACAGCCAAAGCACACTAGAATCGAAACGCAATAAATACTACAATTTTACCCTTAAGGCCTCAACGACTTTTCATCGTTGAATCTTTAGAAAGATCCCCGTTAGCGCTGCAATGGGATCGTGCTGTAAAGCTGTGCTTACCCTCAAACTCGAAACCTTCACCGGTTTCATCATCATTACCCGTCGGGAAAACTGCCCGCACGGGATCAGTTTATTTCTTCGGGTTTTTCTTTTTAAACGCCAGGAGATAAATCATGAACGAATTAATGTTACACATTTCGCAAACAAATTTGTTGTCACCTCATTACAATTTTTGCGTAGATCTTTATGAAACGGTATGGGATTTCCTTAATCTTATGATGGGCATCTTCATAGGTTCATCTTATAACGATTGTGTTAATGCTATATCCGATTGGTTGTTTTCTTTTGGGTGGGTGAGAGGACATGAGCGCAAAGTGCTACCAGGTTACGCAAGACGAATCGTTTTGCTTGTCAGCTACCGATGGTATCGCGCACTGGCTCGCGGCTATCGTTGGGGGTTCGGGCAAGCCTGCGTGGAGGAGGACTGTGCGTTAGACTACTATCTCAGTCACGAAGTTGCTTTGAGTCAAACGCAAAGCTCGACCGAATCCTTTTCTAATGATCAGATGTTCAACAATAAAGTTGAGGGCTAACAGAATGAATAGTTTAATATCCATTTATGGCGACCTCTATCAAATTGTCGGAGAGCATCATTATACCGAGAACAGGGCACAAACAGTGTTGGAAATTTTTGATTCTGAAACAGGCGAGCCCGGTGGAGTCATTACCGTTTGCATACCAGGTGTTACGCTTGAGTTTGATGAAACTATTTTAAAGCCGTTATCTGGCTTTGACATTGTGGAAACCCTTGAAAATGCAGGAATCGCAAAACGAACAGAAAGAATTGTTCGTAGCGGCTATTCCCATTATCCGGTGGTAAAACTTACGCCTAAATTTCTATCTCAATGTACTATCACTAACCACTGAATAGAAAAATAGTATTCATTAACCCCTGAGGTATGCAGAGTTAATATTGCATGAAGCTGAGAGCGTGGTATCAAGCTACAATGTATCGCTTACAGATTATATTGCTTTCATGCATGAGGCTTGGTAAAAATTTCCATTGTTCGAACGACTTGGCCGATCACTGATCGGCTTTTTATTTCTGATTAATGGCATTGTTCGAATACCGTAATTATGCTTAAATTAAGCCGCTAAGCCTCAACGACTTTTCATCGTTGAATCTTTAGAAAGATCTCCGTTAGTGCTGTAATGGGATCGTGCTGCAAAGCTGCGCTTATCATCAAACATGAAGTTCCATACTTCAACTTCAGTAAATGCCCGTCGGGAAAACTATTCCGACGGGAGCAGTTTATCTCCTCGGGCTTTTTTCTTTTTATACCTTGGAGATCATCATGACTCACTTACATCTAGTGCAAGACAATACACATAACTCTATTGTAGCAAGTAGGGTTCCGCACAATTGCACATCACCTATTTTGCCTAAATATTTTCCGAACACGTTTGTAGTGGTTGAAAATTCAGTGTATGCATTCATGAATAAACTCTGTAAACATTATTCTGGAAGTGTTTGGGAATTCCATGAATTGTCCAATGGAGGTTTTTATATGTCGCCGGACATTAATGATCTATGTGATGTTGAAGTGCCTTTCGGCAATCGATATGAAGGAAAAATGAGCGCGGATGCAATTGGCATTACGGTTTGTCTGTATGTCTATACCTATATGGCAGAAGATCATCCTGAATCAAATTTTGGGGATCATTACTGGCACCTTAGACACTATGCCCATGAGCACAAAGAAGTTGCCGCTATTTTAAATGCAATTGATTGAGAAAAAATCTATGAACACACAAGTAAGCAGTCATCTATCAGAATCACAACAACATTTTTTTATTTTGCTTGAACAATACCCGACAATTTTACGTTATTGGGATAGCAAAGAACGCGCATGTGATTTCATCGGCTTAAACAATGCCTACGGTGTTTTTTCGCACGGTGAATGTGTCATGGCAAAATTTTTTGTGGGTCTATGGCGTGGTCAAAACGAACATCAATTTGATCTGTTTGAGGCGGCAAGTGTATTGGACAAAGAACACCGTTCAATCATTTCAGGATGGTTAAAAGAGCCATTCTGGCCTTAAGACGCATATAAAAGCGTAATGTTTTTAGAGGCGTCAATATAAACCAACATCGCCAACGCGCTGTTGGTTTTTTTACTCGACTAAATAATCGGAAGGCGGATTCAACTGCGAAGTGCATAACTCAACCCGCATAGAAAAAGAGATCAGCTACCTGTAAGCTCGTCGCTTTTTCTCCGGCAAGAGATATGAG
>JAYWHF010000463.1:0-7913 GCA_043777855.1 Gammaproteobacteria bacterium
GAATTCTGAAAAATGTTCACCGTTGGTTCGTATCAACCACTCAACAATGGCTTTTGCGACGTTGGGATAAATGACTGGAGCGGGTTTTGAGAGCAAAAGCCAGCGACCGATTACTTCTTCACTCAATACGTTAGTTGCAGTCCCGTAGCCGAGCTTGCAAAGTGCCAAAGCGTTTGATTGTTGCTCCATTTGTCCAGCAACCGGTTGCACGAGAATTTTTTTGCCGAGTTGGATGGATTCGCTAGGCAACTCAAATCCCGCGCTACAAATTACACCCTCGCATTTGTGTAAGTCTTTTTGAAAACCCTCACGAGAAAATGGCCGTATATGGATATGCCCATTGTCGATTGGAGCGGGGACATTCTGATAAATATAAAATTGGTAGTCGGAAAACTTTCGTAGTTGCGGCTCGATATCGGCGATATCGGAAAAGGGTAAGTAGACTAAGTAATGTTTTTGCAATGACTCGTTAACGTAGTTTGAAACCTCAACGAGTGGAGGAAGAATAGGTTGGTTGAAGTGGTGCCAGTGCAAGCCGATCGGTAGCGTTACTGGAGCGAAATTTCGCATAAACCAGTCGATGATAAAATTACTGCCTTTCTTTGGGATTTTGTAATAGAAAGAATTTTGATGGGATAGCCCTATAACTTTTTTCCCGGCGCGCCTTGCCGCCCACGCGGAGACGGGTTCAAAATCGTTAATGATTAAGTCGTAACCTTCGACATTGACTGTGCCGATGTCTTTATTAAGTTGAAGTATGTTGCTGGTCATTGCTGTTTTTAAATATAAAATCCTACCACTTTTAACCTGAAAGGTTAGGCCGCGATAGCATTGAAAGTCACCAAAAATTTCCATATCAAAAAATTCTTCTCTTGCTCTCCCAGAGAATACCCAGTCCACTTTTACTCCAGCCTCCATGAATGTCTTAGCCATTATTCGCGCGCGGGTTACGTGTCCGTTTCCGGTTCCTTGTACACCATAAAGTATTTTCATTGTAAGCCCTGTAAGGAGTAAATATAGATTCCGATGAAAGCACAGCTCGAGCCCAATGCAGCGCCCGCTACTGTATCCGTTGGGTAATGTACTCCCAGCAATACGCGGCTCGCGCCTATTAACGTAGCCCATATAAAGCAAAGAGCAGAAAGTGCAGGATAGAAGTGGGCGACGATGCAAGCGAATAGAAATGCTGCTGCCGTGTGCCCAGAGGGAAAGCTGAATTTATCAGACGGTGTAATCCAGGCTTTGTAATAATCAATTCGTGCAGCCGGCCGATCCCGTTTAATAATATTTTTCAACACTAGATACAAGCTCACATCGAACGCGTAAGCAATAATGCCCGACCAAAAAAACGCGCCGCCATGATTTGGTTCAATAGTTAACAGCAAGAGTGCTATTAACAAATACCAAATGCCATCGCCGGTGCGCGAAATGAAACGTACAGTTTTGCGGTAATGAAATCCTTTTTTTACATGCACCCACAGAAACGCATTTGTATCTAAATGGTGGACTCTCTGTAAAAAAGCATTCATGATTCACCGCCTTCTTGAGCATCGAATGGGAAAGCTACTTGCAAAACTACGCTACTGGGCAACTGTGACCTTTCTGTGAATAAGATGTGAAAGTATTATGACGATTTGTCACTGTTCGGCAAAAAGTAAGAAACGTCTAAAAATAGTTATCGGAGAAAATGAATGAGTAAACCTGGTAAAGTTGGGGTCGGTCGGATAGTCGATGCTTTCGGTTATTCTATGAAGGGTTTTTCGGCAACATGGAAGTTTGAAGCGGCGTTTCGTCAAGAGGTTATGCTAGGTTTAGTATTAATCCCTACGGCATTCTGGTTGGCTCAAACTCATATTGAATTGATATTGCTGATTGCCAGCGTTTTTTGGGTATTGATGGCTGAGCTTGCTAACTCTTCCGTTGAAGCCGTTGTTGACCGGACAGGCTCGGAGCATCACGAGTTGTCTGGGCGCGCTAAAGATATAGGGTCGGCATTGGTGTTTGTAAGTTTGGTGCTTTTGGCGATCGTTTGGGGAATCGTTGCCGCACATAGATTCCTTCTGTGATAAATTCTGCCTCGGCGGCCATTGAGGGCTTTTAGGGTTTTGCGACCCTCTCAAAAGTGTACTTACTCCGCAATCACCTCAAGCCGAGCGAGTGTTAAAACCGTTTAGAAATAACTCAATGAGAGCCGTCCGATGGGGCACAGTAGGCGTTGTAATCGTCCGCTAGCGAGCGGCTCGTATGGCGGCGCTCGATGGCTTTACGGCGTTTGCGGTGATAGATGTCGATCGGCAAGTTTTTGCAAGGGTCATGATCTAGTCGACGATCATCGCTGCGCCGACGGTTAATAAATATTTTATAGTCGTTCATACTGGTACCTTTGGCGGCTCCATTTTGCGTAAAGATCCAATTCACTCCTAGGCTAACGTCATTTGACCCGTGCGCGGATCATTTATAGCGGATCTATTTGTGCTAAGTCAAAGAATTGTAGCTAGTTATTTATAGAATACCTCAGTATTTTTCCCCCTTAGCTCGACGTTCGTTATAGCGTTGCCAATTGTTGAAAAGCAACTGCTGAGAAGATAGCCTCATTAAACATATTTTACTCGCTAGGAAAAGTCATGAAACCAGTGGAAAAGCAGATCATCGATAAACTCACGGCAGTCTTTGATCCAACGCATTTGCAAGTGGTGAATGAAAGTCATATGCACAGAGGGCCGGAGGATGCAGAAACTCATTTCAATGTCATAATTGCCGCAAATGTTTTTGCAGGAAAACGCCAAGTACAACGTCACCAGACCGTTTATGCGTGTTTAGCGGAGGAGTTAAAGAACGGTGTGCATGCGTTAGCGCTACATACTTTTAGCCCGGATGAATGGCTTCTTAACTCTAAGGTCGCGGCTTCACCGGTGTGCATGGGCGGGTCAAAGCACGATGGCTCGGCGCATGATGAGGATAAATAAGTTGCATTACACTGGCTGTTCAAAATCCCCGCATTTATAATGTGGCGCTAGAAATATTCGTACCATCGAAAAAATCAAACTTAATCAAAGTAAAAATCTATGACTCACATTGTTGTTGCGGCTCTTTACAAGTTTGCCACGCTTCCTGATTATCAAGAATACGCTGTCCGTCTAAAAGACCATTGCGACAACCTTGGGCTAAAAGGCACCTTGCTTTTAGCGGAGGAAGGTATTAATGGAACGGTTGCGGGCACTCGAGAAGGTGTAGATGGTTTGTTAGCCTACTTGCGCGGTGACGGTCGCTTTGCCGATATCGCCCATAAAGAATCTATATACGAAGAAATGCCGTTTTATCGCATGAAAGTGAAGTTAAAAAAGGAAATTGTCACTATGGGTGTAACGGGTATAGACCCTCTTAAAATTGTCGGGACTTATGTAAAGCCGCAGGATTGGAATGCGTTAATCAGTGATCCAGAGGTTTTTGTCGTTGATACCCGAAATTCCTACGAGTACAACATTGGCACATTTTCGCGTGCGATAGATCCTAAAACCGAGACCTTTCGTGAGTTCCCTGCCTTTGTCGCACAACACCTCGATCCTGCTAAGCACAAAAAAATTGCTATGTTTTGTACCGGCGGCATACGCTGTGAAAAATCCACGGCCTACATGAAAGAGCAGGGCTTTGAGGAGGTCTATCACCTAGAAGGTGGCATTCTAAAGTACTTAGAAGAGGTGCCAGAGCAAGAAAGTTTGTGGCTTGGAGAGTGTTTTGTCTTCGACAACCGAGTGGCCGTTAACCACAGTTTACAAAAAGGTATCTATGGTCAGTGTCATGGCTGCCGTCACCCAATTACGGAAGAAGATAAGCTTTCAGACCAATACCTGCTGGGTGTGAGTTGCCCGCGTTGTTATGATGAACTCAGTGAAGACCAAAAAATTCGGTTTAGCGAACGCCAAAAACAAATACAGCTCGCGAAAATACGTAATCAAGCGCATATTGGCGCTAAACCGCCCGAGCGGCAATTGCGTAGCATGCAAAAGAAAGAAATGCGCGAAGAACAAAGGCGGTTAGCTAAAGGCTAATAATCGTTGGCTTGTCGTCATGTGAGTGTAAGAACACTCGATCAAACTCTAACGTTAAATATCAACTCAAATATAAAGGTTTTTTTATGGATTTTGACGCGTGGGTAGTGGATCTCACTACCGGAACGGCAACTCATGATTCCGGATTCGTATTGCGAGTAGAAGGTAGCCCGCGCGATCCATCAGCGATCAACCCCAATAACTTCCCTCCAAATCTGTCTTATATAGATCAGGCACGCCTGATGCGCTGCGGTGTAGAGGCTTTAGCGAAAGCAGCTGTGGGGACTAATATTGATTACAGCCTTACGGGCAAGACAGACATCGAAAGCCTCAAGAGTCAAGCGGTTAAAGACCGCGAAGCTCTCGCAAGGCAGTTTGCTGAGCGTGCAGATAAGCCGGAAAGATCGCGCCTCTCACTTAAGAAAAGTAAATAGCGCATGAGATGGACAGTTCTTCTTTACTAAGTTCTTCTCCGTTAAGTTCGGTTGATCTTTCGCTGCTCAGCGAAAGAGTGGGTCTCCGGATGTTGGCTAAAGGTTGGCGCGTGGCGACAGCAGAGTCTTGCACCGGTGGAGGTTTGGCTGCTGCAATCACTCTGACCTCTGGAAGCTCGGCGTGGTTTGACTGCGGAATCGTAAGTTATTCGAATCAAATAAAACAAAAAGTATTAGATGTCAATGCGGATACGCTAGCGATAGAGGGTACGGTCAGCGAAGCCGTTGTCGTGGAAATGGCAAATGGAGTCATGGTGCTTTCTTGCGCGGATGTTGCCGTAGCCATCACTGGAATTGCCGGGCCGAACAACGATGAAAGCAAACAGCCTGTTGGAGCTGTCTGGATTGCATGGGTTCTCGCGTCCGGAGAAACCTACACAAAACTGTTTTACTTTTCGGGCAATCGCGAACAAGTTCGGGAGCGAGCTGTAGAGCAAGGTTTGTATGGATTAATAGACTTATTTAATTGAATTAGCGTTGTAAGCTTTCAAATGCTAGCGTTGATTTTGACCGCTAACACATAGTGACTTTTTTTCATAGTTGCACAGTTGCATAGTTGCCTAGTGACTTGTTTGCATGGTTACTTGTTTGCTTAGTTGCTTAGCTGCAATTTTTAACATTCTTTTCCCCTCTTCCGAGTAACTCTGAATGCTGCCGTTTACTGATTATGCACAGTTTTTTATGGGCTTATTGGCCATTGTAGATCCCTTAGGTGCTATTCCTGTTTTCTTAGTCTTAACCGCGCATCAAACAGCGGAAAAAAAACGCGCCACTGTACGGTTAACGGTTATTTCGGTGCTGGCAGTTCTATTGGTTTCGCTGTCGGTCGGCGAATGGATATTGTGGATCTTGGGGATAAGTATTGATGCATTTCGATTTGCCGGTGGGCTCATTCTATTGTTGATGGCTGTTGCTATGTTGCAATCAAATAAGGGAAGTTTGCATGATCAAATTCAGGAGGATGAATCGGTTGCGCTAGTGCCTCTAACTATGCCGCTGCTCGCGGGTCCTGGCGCAATTAGCACAGTTATTGTTTATGCGCACCAAGCGCAGGGATTCTTGCATTATGGATTAGTGACTTGCGCAATTGTGTTGGTGTGTGGCGCTTTGTGGTTGACTTTATTGGCGATGCCCTGGTTGGCAAAACGTCTCACACCAAAATCCATTTCAATGTCCACCCGAGTGATGGGCATTTTACTTGCAGCGATTGCCATTGAATTTATGGCGAAAGGTCTGAAAGGTTTGTTTCCGGTACTCGCGTAAAAACTGCCTGTAAATTTAAATCTATTGTGTGTGAATTCGCAGATGAAGAATGAATCGGTGGCTGTAGGTCTAGTCAACCCTAAGAGTCCCGAAAATGTGGGAATGGTTTTGCGGGCTGCTGGTTGCTATAAGGCAGACAAAGTATTTTATACCGGTGAGCGCTACAATCGGGCGCGTCAATTTTTTACTGATACAAAGAAAGTGCATGAAAAGATACCCATCGAATGTGTGGATAATTTGTTGACGGTAGTGCCTGAGAACGCAAAAATTGTCGCCGTGGAGTTGATTGAAGGTGCAATGCCGTTAGTTTATTTTGAACATCCGGCGCAGGCGTATTATATTTTTGGTCCTGAGGATGGTTCACTCTCGCAAGAAATTTTGGACGCGTCAGATTTTGTTGTTTACATACCTACAGTGGGCTGCCTTAATCTTGCGGCTACCGTCAATGTAGTGCTCTATGATCGTCTTGCAAAAAGCCTAGGTAGTATTATCGAGGATAGGCCTATTGCCCGCAACCGTGATAATAATAGTCGCGCGAAACTGATTAAATAATCTTTTATTCCTTCGAAATATTTGTTCTGCCCTTGATCTGATGCAGTATAAAATTCACATCTATAGTTGTCTCATCTTCAGCACGCGTAATTAGTTGTGGTGCGATTTGCTGGGTTATTTTTAAATGACGAATAAAACGACGGCAGCATTTGCAGGCGAGTAAGTGCAAACGAATTTTCCAATGAAGTTTGCCATTGGCGCTTTTTTCTAGATAATCACTGGCTAAGTGCGTGACGTCTTTGCAGCTTAGCATGTGTCTTTGTAAGAAATTTATTTTTTCAGTTAGCATGTGCCGGTCTCCTGAAAACGGTCGATCACTTGCATCAATGTTAAGCGCGCACGGTGAACCAGTACTCGTACATTGGCGGCGCTTACCCGCAAAATATTTCCAATATCTTCGAATGACTCTTGCTCAATATCGCGCAACATAAAGGCTGCTTTTTGCACGGGCGGTAGAATACGTAACGTCTTGTTAATGCAGCGTTTGAGTTGCGTTGCTTCAAGCAACTCCTCCGGCGATTCACTGCGCCAGAAAGTGGTTGGTGAGTTGCGATGCCCATCCGTTGTAAAGTTCGCATTATCCAAGTAGCTTCCGCTCACGTCTCCATCTAACTCATCGAGTGATACTCGGCGAGATTCTTTACGCAAACGCGCCTTGGCTTCGTTGCTGACAATAGTCATCACCCAGGTTTTTAGTGACGACCTCCGTTCAAACTTATCGATATTTTTGTAAATTGCAACCCAAGTATCTTGTACTACGTCATCCGCAAAGGCGTCGCCGATGATTGCTCTCGCCACAACGAGCATCGTATGTTGAAATCGTTTGATGATTTCGCAAAATGCGCGATCATCGCCGATGATCAGCGCTTCGATGAGTGTCTGATCATCGGCGTAAATTTGTGTTGATTGTGTTGATATGGTTGTCATAGTTGCAGCTCAACATAGAGTTGGGCGCAGCTTAACATTCTCCTTCACTGATTTGGAGCCGTTCAGCGCTATAAGTGCTAGATGCTCCGGCTACACAATTGTTACAGAAAAAGAGTAAACAGGATCTCGACGGCTCCAAATTCTACTAGCTGATGGCTCCAAATTTTACTGGCTCCAAATTTTACTAGCTATAGTCCGCCTAGGTTTTTATACTCCTCGCCTGCTAGAAATGGCTGTTATCACAGCGAGTCTTCGACTTGCTCATTTTTATCACGTGACCTTTGGTAGGGGCCACCACTGAGAAGGAAAAAATATGCCTGTAATTACTCTCCCCGATGGTTCGAAACGTCAATTCGATTCTCCTGTGACTGTGCATCAAGTTGCTGCTGATATTGGCGCTGGTTTGGCCAAAGTAACTTTAGGTGGTCGGGTTAATGGTCAGCGCATAGACGCACACGATCTCATCACTGAAGATGCCGATTTGGTGATTTTTACTCCAAAAGATGAAGATGGCCTAGAGATTATTCGTCACTCTTGTGCGCATTTACTCGGTCATGCTATTAAGCAATTGTTCCCCGATGTAAAAATGGCGATAGGTCCAACCATCGATAGCGGTTTTTATTACGAC